>JANMSC010000060.1:0-9026 GCA_031388885.1 Gemmatimonadales bacterium
GGATCTCCCCGGAACGGCTCCATGTCACCGTCCTCGAGACCGATGACGAGGCTCGCGATCTCTGGAGCGAATTGTCGACGCTCCCGGCGGAGCGCATCCATGGGCCGGTATCGCCCATCTGCCAGAAATTGTCCTTTTCACCGAGCCCATGGATGCGCTCCGCCGGGAGCGTCGACAATTCGCTCCAGAGATCGCGAGCCTCGTCATCGGTCTCGAGGACGGTGACATGGAGCCGTTCCGGGGAGATCCCGAGCCATTCTGGTGACGTAACGAATTCCCAGGCGTATGCGATCGCATCGCGCTTGAAGTAGTCGCCGAACGAAAAATTGCCGAGCATCTCGAAGAAGGTGTGGTGGCGCCGGGTCAGCCCCACCTGCTCGAGGTCGTTGTGCTTGCCGCCGGCGCGCACGCACTTCTGGCAGGTTGTCGCGCGCACGTACGGACGGGGATCCTGGCCGAGAAACGTCCGCTTGAACTGGACCATCCCGGCATTGACGAACAGGAGGGTTGGATCGTCGGCTGGGACGAGGTTCGAGGACGCGACAGACGCATGCCTACGGGCGACGAAGAAGTCGTGGAATCGGCGACGGATTTCGGCGGCGTTCATCCCGCGAATCTAACGGGACGACGGTGCGGTCCGGGACTCCGCCAGCTCAGGTCACATCGGCGCGCAACAGTGCGTCGACGATGACCCTCGCATCCGCCCCGCCATAGCCGCGTCGGCCGAGGAACGCGGTGAGGCGCCGACGCCGCGCGTCGCGCGGCAAGCCCACGAGTTGTCCGGCACGCCTGGCCGCCAGGGCGCGTGGACGCGCAAGTGGGTCGTCGTCGTCGGCCACCACCTCGGCCACAGCCCGATCGATGATCGTCCGCTCGACGCCGAGCAGCGCGAGGTCGCGTCGAAGGCGGGACGGGCCCCAACCGCGAGCCGTCCGCGCGCTGACGTACGCACGCGCAAATGCGAGATCATCGATCAGCTCGAGCCGGCTCATGCGGTCGAGTGCCGCGCGCACTGCGCTCGACGGGTGGCCCTTCCGCTCGAGCTTGCGCACCAGCTCCCGCTCAGCGTGCGCCCGGCGTTCGAGCGCACGCAGGCCGGCCCGGAATGCGCCCTCCTCGTCAGCCGCCTCGTCGAGGCGCGCAACCGCCGCGCCGCCGAGCGACTGACCAACCGTGAGCCCGAGGCCCGCGACCACATCCGCGGGCACGGTCCACGCGGGCCGGCCTCCGACCATGACCCGGGTACTCCCCGGGCGACGCGGATCGGGAACCAGCCCTTCGACGATCATTCGGTCTCGTCCTCCTCGGCCACGCCAACCGCCTCGGTGATCCCGAGTGACTCCTTGACCTTCCCCTCAATCTCGAGGAGGAGCATCGGGTTGTCCTTGAGGAAGAGCTTGGCGTTCTCGCGACCCTGACCGATCCGCTGGTCGCCGTAGGAGTACCACGCGCCCGATTTCTGGATGATCGTCGACTCCGACGCGAGATCGACCACGAGACCCGAGTGCGAAATCCCTTCGTCAAACATCACGTCGAACTCGGCCTGCTTGAACGGTGGCGCCACCTTGTTCTTCACCACCTTCACCCGAACCCTCGACCCGATCACCACCTCGCGCTCCTTCACCGGGCCGATACGGCGAATATCGAGGCGCAACGACGCGTAGAACTTGAGCGCCTTGCCACCGGTCGTGGTTTCGGGATTGCCGAACACCACACCGATTTTCTCGCGCAGCTGGTTGATGAACACGACCGAGCAATGGGTGCGGTTGATCGCGCCGGCAAGCTTGCGCAGCGCCTGGCTCATGAGTCGCGCCTGCAGCCCCATGTGCGAATCGCCCATCTCACCTTCGATCTCGGCCTTCGGCACCAGGGCAGCGACCGAGTCGATCACGACCAGGTCCACAGCACCCGACCGAACGAGGATCTCCACGATCTCGAGCGCCTGTTCGCCGGTGTCGGGCTGCGACACCAGGAGGTTCTCGACATCGACACCGAGCTTGCGGGCGTACTCGATGTCGAGCGCGTGCTCGGCATCGACGTATGCGGCCACACCGCCGGCGCGCTGCACGTTCGCCACGAGGTGAAGACACAGGGTGGTCTTGCCCGATGACTCCGGACCGTAGATCTCGGTGATGCGCCCGCGGGGCACGCCACCAATGCCCGTGGCGGCATCGAGGTTGATTGCGCCGGTGGAGATCGCCGCGATCTTCACGCGGGGGGCGTCCGCGCCCATCCGCATGATCGATCCCTTGCCGAGCTGTTTCTCGATCTGGGCGATGGCCAAGTTGAGGGCCTTGCGTTTGTCCGCCTCGAGGCGGGTCTCTTCGGCTGCCATGATCAGCTCGTGCGTTGGAGGGAGTATTCGTGTGACTGAAATCGCGCCACTGCTGTATCTGCAACCAATCTAAAACCGAAAGTTATCCGAAGCAAGTGTGTCGCGATGTAGCGTTTTGCTCCACTTATTTCCATCCTGGGCGCCACGCATCTTCGATGTGATTGATCCGGCAACGCTTCAACGGCCCGTTCATCGCGATCACATCGAACCGGTACTCGTCGCCTGACTGACCGTATCGGAGGATCCACGACCACGCGACCTGCTCGATCACTCGCCGCTTTCTCCGCCCGACGGCCTCTTCCGCCGCACCGCAGGTGACGCCGTGTCGCCACTTCACTTCGACGAAGACCACCCGGGGTCCGCGCCGGATCACGAGGTCGAGATCGTGCCGCCCCATGCGGTAGCGGCTCGCGACCACCTGCCAGTTGCGGTGCACCAGCCACTCGGCCGCGATGCGCTCGGCTTCAAGCCCGTCACGATGGCGGGCGTCGGACCAGAGGTCGGGAGGGATGGGGGTCGTGGCCACGCGGGGATGATGTCAGGAGACCGGTGCGACGCGAGAGCCTGTTTGTTGCGGTGGGGATCTCGGGAGTGCGAACACGTCAGTGGCCGTCAGCCGTTAACAATCGATCATCGATCATCCATCATCCATCATCCATCATCCATCATCGGCCCTGCACGTACTCGTCCAGCTGCCCCAACCCCACCATCACATCTCGCGGTTTCGATCCATTGGGCGGTCCCAGGATCCCCGCATCGTGGAGTTGATCGATGATCCGTGCTGCACGGCCGTAGCCAATGCCGAGGCGACGCTGGAGCAACGACGTCGAGCCGCCCTGGTGCTGGATGCAGGTTTCGGCCGCCTGTCGGAAGAGCGTGTCGCGTGAACCGTCGTCGTTGGCGTTGGCGTGCTCTGCGTCACTGCGCTGCGTCCGCACCAGATCGAGGATGTCGGGCTCGGCCTCCGCGCCTGCTGCAGGTCGGTCGCGGCGCGCGGCGTACCATGCCATGACGCGTTCGGTCTCATCGGTGGAGATGTACGCGCCCTGAATGCGTTGCGGCTCGTTGCGCCCGGGCGGAAGGAACAGCATGTCACCGTTGCCGAGCAGCGCTTCGGCGCCGTTCTGGTCGAGAATCGTGCGCGAATCCACCTTGCTTGCAACACGGAAGGCGATGCGACTCGGGAAGTTGGCCTTGATCAGGCCAGTGAGCACGTTCACGCTTGGGCGCTGGGTCGCCAGGATGAGGTGGATGCCGATCGCGCGGGCCTTCTGCGCCAGCATGGCGAGCGGCGTCTCGACTTCGGCCTGCACGGTCATCATCAAGTCGGCCAGCTCATCGACAATCAGCACGATCATCGGCAGCTCGCCTTCGGTGTACTCCTCCGACCACGGTTCAGCGGGCGGCGTGCCCGGGAGCTCGCGCGCAATGGTCGAGAGCGTCGGTCGGGCAGCGGGCGGGTTCTTCAGCGCCTTCCCGTCACGCACCTTTCGATTGAAGTCGGCGAGTTGACGTGCGCCGTTGGCGTGCAGCAACGCGTAGCGTCGGTTCATCTCGTAGACCGCGTACTTGAGCATCTGGGCGGCGTCGTTGTTGTCGGTCACGACCTTGTGCCGCATGTGCGGCAGGTCGTTGTACATCGAAAGTTCGACCATTTTCGGGTCGACCATCAGCAGGCGCAACTCCCGGGGGGTGTAGCGGTAGATCAGCGACGTGATGATCGTGTTGATGGCGACCGACTTGCCGGAGCCGGTGGCGCCAGCCACGAGGAGGTGCGGCATCTTGGCGAGATCTGCCACCACCGGCCGGCCCTGCACATCACGACCGAGGGTCACCGGCAGGACCGCCTGAGATCCGCGCCAGGCCTCGCTCGCGATCAGCTCGCGCAACGACACCATGCGCGGATTCGGATTCGCGATCTCGACCCCCACCGCACCTCGCCCGGGGATGGGCGCGACGCGCAGCGACGTCGCTCGCATCGTGATCGCGAGATCGTCGGCGAGGGCGACGATCCGTCCCGCCTTCACACCCGCCGCCGGCACCACTTCGAACTGACTCACCGTGGGTCCCGAGGTGATCCCGGCGAGGGTCCCCTCGACCTTGAAGGTCTTGAGCGTGGCGAGCAGCAGTTCGCCCAGGCGGTGCAGCTCGGCCTCATCGGCATCGGCGGTCTTGTGCACCGGCAGGTCGAGCAAGTCGAGTGGCGGCAGCGCCTCGTCGTCGGCGCGCGGCCGGCGCGGCGCAATGACCCTTTCCACCGACGCGGCGGCCTTCACCGGCGTTTTGCGCCCGGCCGGGAGCGCGGCATCGGTGGCATTGCCGTTCTCATCGTCGCCTTCGGCGTCGTCGTACACCGGCTTCACCACACGCACCGGGCTGCCGGGCACTGGCTCCGGCGGCGGGCGCTCGAAGCGCTGCAGCGGATGCCACGCGAGGGTGCCGAGGGTGACGGCCGTGAGCGCGGCGAAGCCGAGCAGTAGTCCACCGGCGAGGCCAATGTTGTCGAGTGCCGTCTGCGCGAAGAGACCGGGGAGCCACCCGGTCAATCGCGCGGGCCACGTCCAGACGCCGAGGTACATCGACTGGTCAATCCGGAACACGACGCCCACCAGGTACGGCACGAGCATCGCGCCGCCAGTCACGAGGATGGCCACGCGCTTCATGTCGAGCCGTGGCAGGCGATCGAAGCCTGCGAGTGCGAGGAGCAAACCCAGCAGCGGGGCGCCGACGGCACCGATCCCCAACATCGCCCAGAGGCTCGGGCCAATGATGCGTCCGATCGGGCCCGTGACGTTGACGGGCAGCAGCGTGAGGGCGACAAAGGTGCCCGCGACCAGCGCGAGCACGGCGCCGAGCCGACGGCGATCCGACGCGCTCATGACCGCCACCGGATTGCCGTCATCCCTCCGCCGATTCGGGACGCAACAACTGCGGCTCTCGCTCCAGAAACTTGGTGTCGATCTGCCCGGCGACGAAGTCGGGATGCCGCACCACGCGGGCGAGGAACGGGATCGTCGTCGTCACGCCTTCGAGGATGAACGAATCGAGCGCCTGGCCGAGGCGAGCGAGTGCTTCGGCGCGATCGCGCCCGTGCACGATGAGCTTGGCCAGCAGCGAATCGTAGTGCGATGGCACGGTGTAACCCGCGTAGACGTGGGTATCGACCCGCACACCGGGCCCGCCGGGCGGATGATAGGCGGTGATCAATCCCGGGCACGGCTGGAAGTTGCGATACGGATCTTCCGCGTTGATCCGGACTTCAATCGAATGGCCGCGCAGCTCGACCGCATCGAACGACAACGGCTCGCCCGCGGCTACGCGAATCTGTTCCTTCACGATGTCGATCCCGGTGACCATTTCCGTGACCGGATGCTCGACCTGGATGCGGGTGTTCATCTCCATGAAGTAGAACGACCCGTCCTCGTCGAGCAGGAACTCGATCGTTCCGGCGCCAACGTAGTCGATCGCGCTCGCGAGATGCACCGCGGCCTCGCCCATCCGGGCGCGCAGGTCGTCCGTCAATGCGGGCGACGGTGATTCCTCGATCAACTTCTGGTGACGGCGCTGCACCGAGCAGTCGCGTTCACCCAGGTGCGCGACGCGCCCATGCTGGTCGCCGATCACCTGAATCTCGACGTGCCGTGGCCGGGCCAGATATTTCTCGACATACACGTCGCCGTTGCCGAACGCCGACAGCGCTTCGTTCTGGGCCAGTGAAAAGAGCTGCGCGAACTGTTCGGCGTCGTGTGCGATACGCATGCCCTTCCCGCCGCCACCCGCAGTCGCCTTGATGATCACCGGGAAGCCGATCGATTCGGCCATCGCCAGCGCCTCATCGACGTCGGGCAGGACGCCGGGCGAGCCGGGCACGGTGGGCACGCCGGCTTCCGCAGCCAGACGCCGGGCGGAGGCCTTGTCGCCCATCGACCGAATCTGGTCACCCGTCGGCCCGATGAACGCAATGTTCGACGCGCGACACGTGTCCGCGAACTCGGCGTTCTCGGCCAGGAAGCCGTAGCCGGGGTGGATTGCGTCGGCGCCGGTCACTTCGGCGGCAGCAATCAGGTTGGGGATCCGCAGGTAAGAGAGCCGCCCTTGAGGCGGCCCGATGCAGACGTCGTCGTCGGCGAACCGCACGTGCAGCGATTCTCGGTCGGCCTCGCTGTACACCGCGACCGTGCGAATCCCGAGTTCGCGGCACGCCCGGATGACCCGCAGCGCGATCTCGCCGCGGTTGGCCACCAGCACCTTCTTGAACATCAGCCCTTGCCCCCACCGACCACGTCGGTGAAGGTGCGGTCCGATGCGCCGCTGATGCCCGACACGCGCAACGCGAACTCGCTGGCATGCGTGGCGTTGAACACGGCGTCCTCGTACGCAATGACACCGTCCTGATACCACCGCATGAGTGACTGGTCGAAGCTCTGCATACCGTACGTCACCCCACCCTCGGCGATCAGGTCGGGAATGTCGAGCGCCCGCTGCGTGTCGCGGATGTTGTCGGCGACGGCCGACGAATTCATCAGCACCTCGCACGCCGGCACACGTCCCTGGCCATCGGCGCGGGGCACCAGGCGCAGCGAGATCACCGCGGCGAGCGCCGTCGACAGCAACATCCGAATCTCGGCGTGTTGGTGCGGGGGGTAGAACGACAACACCCGCGAAATGGTCTGGGTCGCGTCGGTGGTGTGGATCGTGGAGAGGACCAGGTGGCCGGTGTCGGCCGCCTTCAGGGCCGTGTCCATCGTGTCCATGTCGCGGATCTCGCCGACCATGATCACGTCGGGGTCCTGCCGCAGGACATGCTTGAGCGCCGCACCAAACGACATCGTGTCACTGCCCACTTCGCGTTGCGAGACATTGGCGAGCTGGTCGCGATGGAGGAACTCGATCGGATCCTCGACCGTGATCACGTTCACGCGCCGGCTGCGGTTGATCTGGTCGATAATCGCGGCGAGCGCTGTGGACTTGCCGCTTCCCGTGATGCCCGTCACCAGCACGAGGCCGCGGGGGCGCATCGCAATCTCCTCGACCACCGAAGGGAGGAGGAGTTCGCGAATCGAGCGTACCTCATAGGGAATGGCGCGGAACGCGAACGCAGTCGTGCCGCGTTGCTGGTACACATTGGTGCGGAAGCGCCCGATCCCCGGGACACCAATGCCGAAATCGCTTTCCTTCGATTCGGCAAAGTCGCGGAGCTGGCGCGGTGTCATGAGCGTCTCGGCGAGCGCCTTCAACTCTTCCGGTTTGAGCGCCGGCATCGAGAGCGTGTGCAACTGGCCGTTGATCCGAACAGTTGGAGGGCGTCCGGCCTTGAGCAGGAGGTCGGACGCGGCGCGCTGCACCATCTGCACGATCGCGGCGCGGAACTGGAATCCTCCGGCCGGGGCGTCGGCGATGACCGGGTCGGCCGGCGGAGCGACCACGTCGTCGTCAGCCATTCGGATCGACGCGGAAGAGGACTTGGCCGTACTCGACCGGCGATGCGTCGTCGACGCAGACTTCACGCACCACGCCGGTGACTTCCGCTTCGATTTCATTCATGATTTTCATCGCCTCGATGAGACAGACCATCTGCCCGGAGGTGACGCGTGATCCGACCCGCACATACGGATCGGCACCGGGTTCAGGCCGTGAGTAGAACGTGCCGACCATCGGCGAGCGAATTTCCTTCAGCGGCACGGACGGCGACGCCGGGGGCACGAGTGCCGGCGCTGGTCCGGTCGGGACTGTCGGCGCGACCGCAACGACGGGGTGCAGCGGGTGCGACGGCGACGAGGTGGCTCCTGGTGCGCCGTGGCTGGTGCGGGTGATCACCACGCCCGTGCCGAAGAATCCCTTGAGTTCGATTGAGCCGATTTCCGGCTGGTCGCGAAGCAACTGGGCAAGGCGACGAACATCTCGATGGTCGATGCCCTTGAGTCCAGGCACTTTTTCCATCGAGCGTGCGAGTTCCTGCATCTCTTCTGGTGTCATACGCGGGTGAGGTATTTGTCGTCACGCCGATCAACGCGGATGAGCGTTCCCGGCTCGATGAACAGTGGGACCTGCACCACCGCGCCGGTTTCGAGCTTGGCGGGTTTGGTGCCACCGGTCGCCGTGTCGCCCCGGACCCCCGGGTCGGTTACTACGATCGCGAGTTCAACGAAGGTGGGCAGCTCCATCAGGATCACCTCTTCGCCGTGCACCAGGCCGGTGCATTCCATCCCTTCCTTCAGGTACTTGAGTTGGTCGCTCCCGATCAGGGCGGCGCTCAGCGGAATATCGTCGAACGACTGCAAGTCCATGAAGTGGTATTCCTCACCGTCACGGTACGAATAGGTCATTGGACGATGCATCAGGTCGACCGTCTCGAGGCGTTCCCCCGAGGGAAAGGTGCGCTCCAGGGTCGCACCGGTGCGGACGTTCCGCATCTTGGTGCGAACGAACGCGCTGCCCTTGCCCGGCTTGACGTGCTGGAAGTAGGTCACCTGCATCAGCTTGCCGTCGAGGGCAAGCACCAGCCCGTTGCGGATGTCCGCCGTGGTTGCCAATCTGTTGCCGCCTACTGGTCGAGGACGATGAGATCGGTGTTGCCATCGGTGAGCAGGACGGGCCCGTCTGGCCCCAGCCAGACGTCATCCTCCAGCCGGACGCCACCCCAGCCGGGAAGATAGATGCCGGGCTCGACCGTCACCACCGCGCCCGCCGG
>JANMSC010000070.1:0-4659 GCA_031388885.1 Gemmatimonadales bacterium
TGATCAATTGTGCCGCCCGCACGTGGGTCTCGGCGACGAGGTCGCGCAGCGCAGTAGTGCGGCGCAGTCGACGCGGGCGAACCCGGCCGGGAGTGGACGTCTTGAAGTCACTCATCTCAGTTCCTCGAGCAAGCTGTCGAATGTCGTCACGCGCGCACCTCGCTGGAAATGTTGCGCCACGCCGCCTCGGCGAGTGCGTCCGAATCGTGCCCGGTCACGTCGGCGCGCGCGATCGTGCCATCACCGAGGCCGAGCACCGCGATGAGCCGGAGCATCCCGCCTGGCTGCGCCTCGCACCATGCGCCGAACGGCAGCGTACATCCGCCCTCGGCGAGCGCGAGCGCGCTGCGTTCGGCGCGCAGGGCTCGCGCGGTGCGCGCGTCGTCGATCGCGGCTACCGCCTCCCGCACCGCCGACGCCTGTGCGCGCACCTGCACCGCCACGGCGCCCTGCGCCGGCGCCGGAACAAACGTCGCCGGGTCCAGGCGCGTCCGAACAATGTGCGAGGGGACGATCGCCGCCGCATCGCCCGCCGCCCGCTCGAGCCGCGCCAGCCCCGCTGCGGCCACGACGATGGCGTCGAAACGCCCATCGGTGAGTGCGTGGACTCTCGTCGGGACGTTGCCGCGCAGCAAGCCGACCTCGAGGTCGGGACGCGCGGCGCGGATCAGCGCCTGGCGTCGCGCCGCCGACGTACCGATGAGCGCGCCGGTCTCGACCGGCAACAGGCCACGATCCGGCGCCAAGGCGCCCGGCCGCGTGAGGAGGACGTCCGCAGCATCCAGGCGTTCGGGCACTGCGGCGACAATCAGCCCGTCCGGGCTCCGCGACGGCATGTCCTTGTAGGAGTGCACAGCGACGTCGACCCGGCCTTCAATGAGTGCGGTCTCGATCTCCCGCACGAAGATCCCGAACACCCCCACCTCGGTGAAACCACGGTCAGTCATCCGGTCGCCTTCGGTGGAGATGACGATCGTCTCCGTGTCATGGCCGTGGGCCTCCAGCCGGCGCGCGACGTCCGCTGCCTGGGCACGGGCGAGCACCGACCCGCGGGTACCAATGCGCAGCCTTATGAGTCGTCTCCCGGCAGTTCGAGGAATTCCGCGCCCACCCGGTCGGCCGCCGCGTGGAGTTCACGCGCGAGGTCGGGTTCGCTGTGTTCAAAGAACGCTTCCACGGCACCGGGGCCAGCCTCGAACACAAGATCGCGCAGTCCCACCGACGGCACGTGGGCGAACCGTCGAGCCAGCGTTTCCGCCCAGCGCCGGATGGTGTCGCGTTCCTTCTCGCCGAGCCCGGCGAGATCGCGTTCAAACAACCGCTCGACCCCTTCCAGTGCCGTGTGGCGATACCGGAGGCGCAATTGTGCGATCATCGGCCCGACAAGCTGCGCTGCGGCGTGCCGGCGTAGGTCGGTCAACGCCACGTCCACGATCGCGCGCGCTTCCGCAAACTCCATCATGCCCCGGCCGTGGTCGGCCGCAGCTTCATCGCTGATGTCGTCCATTCCGATGCGCGGCAGGTCGGCAGCGGCGGCGTCCTCGGGCGCGACGTTAGCTGGCACGCCCATGTCGACCACCAGCGGCGACTCGCCCGAAGGTGATCGTGCCGCCAGCCGCTCCAACGCGGCGCGGTTGAAGATGGGTTCCTGCGCCCCGGTGGCGACAACCAGCGCTTCGACGCCGTCTGGCGCGTCACGGAACGCGCCGAGCGCGCGGCTCTCTCCGCCAACCGCCGCCGCCAGCACCCGTGCCCGCTCCAACGTGCGGTTGACGATGAGCACCGGAATGCCGCGTGCCGCAAGAGTCCGGGCGCACTGTTCCGTTATTGGCGTGACACCGACGAGCGCGACGCGCCCCGGCGTGCGCTCCATCCGCTCGAACACATGCCGCAGCACGATGTCGGCCAGCGACACCCGACCGATCCGTCCCTCAGTCACCGACCGCACGCGCTTGGCCACTTTCATAGCTTCGGCGAAGACCTTCTCGAGCCGCGGGCCGAGCAGGCCGAGCGCGCGGGACTCGTCCACTGCCTCGCGGACTTGGCCGGCGACCTCGCTCTCACCCACGCGCGCCGAATCGAGCCCGGCCGTCACCAGAAACAGGTGCTCGGCCGCGCCCTCGCCCTGCCAGACCCGTAGCGTATGCTCGGCCTCGCCGGGTTGTGGATCGCGTCCAGCCAGCGCGGCGAAGAGCTGGCGCCGGCACGCTGCGATTGGCGTCGCTCCGTCGATGGCAAACGCGACTTCCACCCGGTTGCACGTAGCCAGATAGACGAGCTCACGGACGCCGGCCGTCGCGGCGAGCTGTGGCACGCGCTTCGCGCGCTCCTCTCGCGGAATCGTGAATGCTCCAAGCGCCTCTGCCCGACGATGTCGCCAGGATATCCCCACCACGCCGATCCGATGCATGAGCGCCTCCGCCCGCCAGTCCACCGAGACGAAACGCAGCCTCTAGTAGAGTCTAGTCGGCGGCGGTCGCCTAGTGTCACAGTTTCGTCATGGGCGGCGGATTGCCGGAAAAGTCCCACTCGCCCGCCAGTCCATCCCCGACAGTTGGGTCAGCCGGCGGCGAGCTTGGCGAGCGCGTCGAGGAATGCCGATTCCGCTTCGACCGAACCGATGCGGAGGAAGTGCGTCCCGCCGGCTTCGAGAAACGACTCGCGCCCGCGGATGCCAATCTCCTCGATCGTCTCCAGTCCGTCCGTGAGGAAGCCGGGCGTTATCACCGCGATCCGCCGCACGCCGCGTCGCGGGAGTTCTTTCAGCACGTCGGCCGTGGCCGGCTTGAGCCACGGCTCGGGGCCGAACTTTGACTGGAACGCGAGCGTCGCGCGCGCGCGCGGCCAGGCGATGGCGTTGAGGAAGGCGCGCGTGGTCGTCTCGCAGTCGCGGACGTACACGCGTCCCTCCCGACGATCGTAGCGCACCGGAATCCCGTGGAACGAGATCACGAGGTGCTCGATGTCATGATCGGCCGCCGCAGTCGACCGGCGCCACTGGGCGGCCATCGCCGCGACGTAACCTGCGTCCGCCGGGTGGATCAGTCGCTCCACGAGCCGGGCGGCGATCCCTGCCCGCTCGGCGGCCTCGCGGGCGCGGCGAAAGGCCGTGCCCGTCGTCGCGTCGGTGCGGTGGGGGAAGAGCGGCGTGACGATGACCGAACCGTCGCCCTCACCCGCGAGGGTGCGCATCACCGTGTCGAGTGACGGCTCGCCGTAGCGGTACGCCGCGCTCACCCCGAACCGACCCTCGGCGCGTTCCTGCACACTCGTGACGATCTGTTCCGTACCCGCGCGCAATGGCGAGCCGCCAGCGCCCCAGATGGCCGCGTACTGTTCCGCGACCCGCGCCGGGCGCGTCCGCAGCACGATGCCGCGAAGGATCGGCACCCATAGCCACCGCGGCAGGTCGACGACGGCGGGATCGCTGAGGAATTCGTCGAGGAAGGTGCGCACCGAAGTCGGGCTCGGTTCCTCTGGCGTCCCGAGGTTGACCAGGACGAGATGGGGCTTCGCGTGGTCGATCACGCGAGCAAGCTAGCGAACCGAGGTGGTTCGCGGAACGAACGCCGCGCGCGTCGCGTCGGTTACTGCTTCCGCGCCACGCACCGTCGCGCCTCGCCGAGCTCGGTCTTGCGGCTTCCTCCCGACGCGACGTCGAGCAGCTCCTGATAGAACGCGCAAGCCGATGCCGTGTCGCCGACTGCGGCAGCCGCGCGCGCGGCGCCGAGCACGCTGTTGAACCGACGCGGATAGAGCTCCAGCGATCGCCGGTACATGTCGAGGGCCTCCGAGGGGTTCGCCTGCGCCATCAGCAGGTCTCCCCACAGTTCGTACGCCGGTAGGGTGGGCCCGGGAGTCACCGCGTGTTTCGGCGTCGCGAGCTCCAGGTCGGCTGCGTCGCGCATGAGCGCCAGGCTCGCTGCGGTGTTCCGGTCCGCGTGCGCGAGCCACGCCCCCACCTCGAGACGAAGGATGCGGATGTTGCGCGCGAACAGCACTTCGCCCGCAGTTCCCGCCGAGGCTTCGAGCGTCGCGAGCCGGTCGTGTGCCGCTCGTGCCTCCGTGGTCTTCCCTTCCTGGGCAGCGCCGAGTCCGCGGGCAAACCACGTCACCGCCTCGGGCCAGGTGAAGCGGTCCCAGTCGAGCGTCGGTGGATCGCGCGGTACCAGCGACATCGCCTCGCGCCATGCATGACGCTCCAGTGCGTATCGCGCGCTGGTGGACGCGAGGTGGAAGGCGGTCTTGAAGGTGGGCTGTAACTGCGCGGTGCCACGCATGCGTTCCAGCTGCGCCGCGGCCTTGTCGTCGGCCCCCTGCTGCAGATAGGCGTAGACCAGATACTCGACGGCGTGCGGGTACTCGTCCCACACGAACTGCCCGCGGTCGCCGGCCTTGTGCTCGAGTGCGGCGTCTCGGGCGAGCAGGTTGCCGCGGATCACCCCCTGCCAGTCGCCACTCCGAGTGTAGATGTGGGTCGGCATGTGCAGCGCGTGCGGATTGCGTGGTGCGCTACTCTCGTATTTCCGCGTGACGTCGAGCGAACTCCCTTCCCGGCCCGGCGCGTCGTTCGCGTGCACCAGGTAGTGCATCGCGCCCGGATGATCCGGATGCCGTTCGTATACCGCGACCAGCAGATCGGCGGCGCGCGCGGAGTGC
>JANMSC010000250.1:0-5243 GCA_031388885.1 Gemmatimonadales bacterium
CCCCGCTGGGCGCCGTTCCCGCAGCCTCCACGCACGCTTCGATGACAGACCGCAGCACCGGTCGATCACTGAACTGTCGGACCGTGCGACGTCGCTGCATGTCGTCGGCGAACTGCCGACTGCGGCGGACCATCTCGGCGACCGGGTACTCCCGGTACGTCCCGAGCGGAATGAAGCCGGGCTGGTCGAGCACGTCGTCCATGCAAGTCTCCGCGTGCTGTGGCACGATTCGATCATCGAGCCGTCGTCATCGGGTTGTCAGTCACATCCCATAGAGGCGCACGGTCGCCGAGCGACCACGCCGCGGGCGAGGCCCGTCGCGGCAACCACGATGAGCAGCACCAGCACCGCCTGAATCAGGCTGGTCCGGGCAAAGGCGATGGCAGAGGGCCGAGCAGCTCCTGCCAACGGGTCCAGACCGCGCCGAGGCCGATACCCAGCCCGAGCAAATGGAGTGCAGCGAGCAGCCAGCGGATAGTCATCGGTACTCCTGTCGGTTGGAATCCGTCATCGTCAGCTTTGCACCACGATCATCCTCTATCGGACCGCGTTGACCGCCGCGAGCACCAGAAACAGCAGCGGTGGAGCGATCTGGACCATGGCACCGCGCCGCATCTCCGGCGCAGAGGAGGCCAGCACGATCCCCGCCGCCACCATCGTAAGACAGTTCCACGCGACAAGCATCAGCCCAAGGTGCGGCTGACCGGCAAAGCCAAGCGCCAGTCCCGCGAACGTGCCGATCGCCAGGAACAGGTTGTAGAACCCCTGATTGAAGGCCAGCACCTGGGTATGTGCGGCCTGTTCCGGCGTCTGCCGAAACCGCTCCCGCACCTTTGGCGTGGTCCACCAGAGGCTCTCGACGAAGAAAAACATGACATGCACTGCGCCTGCCAGCCCTGCCATCGACACCATTGCTATACGCATGTCGTGATCTCCATGAGTCCCTCGGTCGTCGGCCTAACTTGCCGGGTCGCCCGGGGTGTCGAGCACCTCCCGGACGCGTCGCGCCAACTCGTGCGCGGAGAACGGCTTCTGAAGAAACGCCACGCTTGGGTCGAGCTCACCGTCATGGAGGATGGAGCTGTCTGGATGCCCGGAAATGAACAGGACCTTCATCGCTGGTTGTGCCAGCGACAGTTGGCGGCTCAGCTCGCCTCCACTCATCCCAGGCATGACCACGTCGGTCACGAGCAGGTGAATCGCGCTACCGTGCTGCGCCGCCACGCTGAGTGCTTCCGGACCGCCAGCAGCAAGCAGCACCTCATAGCCCCGCGCCTTTAGGATCTTGTGCGTCAGCGTGCGAACTTCCTCCTGATCCTCAACGAGGAGAACCGTCTCGGCGCCCCCCACCGACATGGCGGCGGTGCTGGCAACATGCAGTTGCGATGTCGTGCCATCGACCCGCGGCAAGTGTATGGTAAACGTGGTGCCGCGACCCAGCGCAGAGGCAACCTGAATGTATCCCCCGCTCTGCTTCACGATGCCGAACACCGTTGCGAGACCGAGTCCGGTTCCCTTGCCGGTCGGCTTGGTGGTGAAGAACGGCTCAAACATCCGCGCCTGAGTTTCCGCGTCCATCCCGGTTCCCGTGTCACTCACGGACAGCACCACGTACGCGCCGGGCGCCATCAACGTTTCCGCCCCACCGCCTGCTTCGGTCAGGTCGGCATTTGCCGTCGCAATGGTCAGGTTGCCGCCGGATGACATGGCGTCGCGTGCGTTCACGACAAGGTTGACGACGACCTGTTCAAGTTGGCCAGGATCAGCCCGCACCGCGCCGAGGTCGTGGGCCAATGCCGTGCGCAGGTCGATGTGCTCGCCGATCAGGCGCCGCAGCATTTTGTCCATGTCGGCCACGACGTCGTTCAGGTGAAGCACGCGCGGCGCCAACACCTGTCGACGACTGAATGCCAACAGTTGCCGGGTCAGCTCGGCCGCGCGCATCGCGGCCTTCCGGCACTCGTGAGCTTCCTCTCGTCCCGGATGGTCGGGCGGCAAGAGCTCCAGGAGGAGATCGGCGGACCCGAGGATGGTCGTGAGCAGGTTGTTGAAGTCGTGCGCGATGCCACCCGCCAGTTGACCAACAGCGTCAATTCGTTGCGCCTGCCGGAGCTGCGCTTCCAAGTGCCGGCGCAGCGTCAGATCCATCATCGCCCCGACCATGCGAATCGCCCGACCCGCATCGTCGCGGATGACCGACCCGCGATCGAACACATCGGCGTAGGTTCCGTCGGCGCGACTGAATCGGTACTCGTCTGCCCATGTCGTCCCGCCGTGCTCGATCACGGCGTTGATGCCGTGCCAGACCCGGTCCCGGTCGTCGGCGTGAATCCGGGAACGCCACGATTCCGCGTTCGCTTCGATATCCGCGGGGCCACAGCCATAGAGCGCCTCGAAGGCCTCATTCCACCAGACCGTCCTGCCGATCAGGTCCCAGTCCCACACCGCGTCGTTCGTCGCCCGGGCGACCAGGTTGAACCGCTCGTTCGCGGCGCGCAGTGCATCGTCGGCGGACTTGCGCTCGGTGACATCGCGCAGGAACGCGGTGAAATGCCAGTCATCACCGATGCGCACCGGTGTGACAGTGAGCTCCACTGGGAACTCCCTGCCGTCGCGGTGCAGCGCGGTGATCTCGATGCGGCGATTCAGGATCGGTCCTTCGCCGGTCGCGAGCAGGTGTGCCATGCCTCGCGCATGGCGCTCGCGATACTGCGGCGGGATAATCGTCTCGGACAGCGAACGGCCGATCGCATCCGCCGCCGTCCACCCGAAGGTCACCACCGCCTGAGCGTTCAACCGGTGATGATGTCTCGGGAGTCCATTCGAATCACCGCATCCAGTGCCATGTCGAGGATGGCCGCGAGCTCCGCGTCACTCGGCTGCGCCGAAGGCATCGTCACATCACTCCGTAGGCGAGCATCGCGTCGGCCACCTTCACGAACCCGCCGATATTCGCGCCCTTTACGTAGTTGACGAATCCGCTACCATCGCGCCCGTGCTCGACGCACGTGCCGTGAATCGCGAGCATGATGTGCTTGAGTCGGTCAGTTACTTCTTCGGAGGTCCAACTCAGGCGCATCGAGTTCTGCGTCTGCTCCAGGCCCGACACCGCGACGCCGCCGGCGTTCGCCGCCTTGGCCGGACCAAAGAGGACATGCTTCCCGAGCAGATGATGCACCGCATCGGCATCCGTCGGCATGTTTGCCCCCTCGGCAACGGCAACGACACCGTTCGCGACCAGCGTGGTCACGTCGCCGAGCGAGAGTTCGTTCTGCGTCGCACATGGGAAGGCGAGGTCGCACGGCACGGCCCACGGCCGCATGCCGGGGTGAAACGTCGCGCCCTTGAACTTTTCGGCGTACTCGGAGATCCTGCCGCGGCGCACCTCCTTGAGATCCTTGAGGTAGGCGAGTCGCTCCCCCTCAATGCCATTGGGGTCATGCACGAAGCCACTTGAGTCGGACGCCGTCACCACGGTCGCACCGAGGTGTGCCAATTTTTCCATGCAATACAGCGCGACATTCCCCGATCCAGATACCGACGCCGTCTTGCCCCGGATGCCATCGCCGCGCGTCCCAAGCATCGCCTCGGTGAAATAGACCAGCCCATAACCCGTTGCCTCCGGCCGGATCGCGCTGCCACCGAACGCCCGTCCCTTCCCGGTGAACACGCCGGTGAACCGGTTCTCGAGTTGTCGATACGCACCGAACATGTAGCCCACTTCGCGCGCACCCACGCCGATGTCGCCCGCAGGAACATCGGTACGCTCGCCGATGTGACGGTGCAACTCGGTCATCAACGCGTGACAAAAGCGCATCACTTCACGATCGCTCTTCCCCTTGGGATCGAACGTCGAGCCGCCCTTGCCGCCACCCATCGGGAGGCCGGTCAGGGAGTTCTTGAAGGTCTGCTCGAACCCCAGAAACTTGAGGACGCCGAGCGTGACGCTCGGGTGAAAGCGCATGCCGCCCTTGTAGGGGCCGATCGCGCCATTGAACTGCACCCGAAAGGCCCGGTTGATGTGGACCGCGCCGCGGTCGTCTTCCCAGCACACCCGGAAAGAGATGACTCGGTCAGGCTCTGCCATCCGTTCGAGGATCATCTCGTCGCGGTACCGCGCGTCGTCGAGCACGATCGGCATCACGCTTTCTGCGACCTCGTGCACCGCCTGGTGGAACTCGGGCTCACCCGGATTGCGCCGGATGATCTCGGTCATGAATTGCTCAACTGCCGCGCTCTCGGGGGTAGCACTGGGGGGCTGGCGCGGGACAGCGGCGACCGGCATGTCGGCCTCGGTTGCAGAGTTGGAAGCTGCAAACGTACGGGGACGCGCTGTTGGGCGCCATGATGCGTCGTCGGCGGCGTGAACGAGCGAGTTGAAGCAGCCCGTCGGTCTGGACGAGGCGTCAGCACCGCCGCGCAATTGTTGGCCGCGCGATCAGGACTGTTGCGGCGGGCACCGCCGATCACCGTACGAACAGAAGACGCAGCAGTCGCCAGGGCGTGGACGCACCACCACACCACACGCGGGGCAATCCCAGTAGAACAGGCAAGCCGTCGTCGGCATCGTCGCCTCAGTCTGGACCTGGCAGACTGGGCAGGTGATTCGTCCGGTCTGCCCGGGTGGCTCAATCAATTGTGCCATACCGCTCGACCGTCCCGCTGGATGGAAGTGTCGTGGTGACGCCGCTGGGCCGACAACATTCACGACCGCAGAAAATCGAGCATCAACTCGTTCAACTGCTGCGCGTGCGTTGCGGCGAATCCGTGGGGTGCACCCTTCAGGACCTCGAGTTGGCTCCCCTTGATCATCGCGTGCGCGTGTTTGCCAGATACCTCGAAGGGCACGATTCGATCGCTGTCACCGTGCGCGACGAGCGTCGGCACCGTGATCTTCTTCAGGTCTTCGCGGAAGTCGGTGGTGCCGAACGCCACGATGCACTGTTGCGTGGCCACCGGCGACGCTGCCCACGCGATCCACTTGCTGAACGCGATCAGGTCGGCACTGACCCCCTTCGAGCCGGGCTCGTAGTTGTAGAAGTTCGGGAAGAACGCGTCGAGAAAGCCGACGCGATCCGCCTTCACGCCCTGTATCATTTCATCGAAGACACTCTTGTCGACACCTTCGGGGTTGTCTGGCGTCTTGAGGAGAAACGGAGGGACGGCGCCGAGGAGCATGGCTTTCGACACACGTGACGTGCCGTAGCGGCCGATGTAGCGCGCAACTTCACCACCGCCCATCG
>JANMSC010000264.1:0-25571 GCA_031388885.1 Gemmatimonadales bacterium
GACGCCGGGCGGTTCACCTCGAAGTCGGCCAGCGAGTTGTAGGTGTAGCCCCCGAAGCGGTTATTGGTGACATCCTGCTCGAACGCCTGGCGACTGAGTAGCACGCCGAGCGAGAAGCGGTGCACGCCGCCGTCGGGAAAGTACGAGAAGTTGTTGGTCAGTTCGAAGCTGCTGTTGCGCGACTCCTGCGGTAACCCGGCATTGCCGCCGAAGCCGAACGTCGTGGTGGCGACGCGGCCGCTGTCGAGCGTCGAGAGGTTCTGCACCCGCCCGGTCGGAACGTAAAGAAACGGCGACGACTCGTTGTTGCTCCGCGACACGCCTGCGCGGAACTCATTCACGAACGAGACGCCGATGCGGGAGGCGATCGACACGGCCGCACCGCCGCCTGATCCGCTCTGCACCCCGCCCACCTGCGGTAGTTGTGTCTGGCCAATGCGGGTTGGATCGGACGCATTGCGATTCAGGTCGCCCCGAATCGTGACCGTGTGCCGGTCGGCGGCATTCCAGTCGAAGCGGAAAAGTCCGGAGTAATTATCGGCACTGCGATTCGGGTCGATCGGGCCGACTCGCGACGCGAGCCCGGTGGCGTCGGCCAACGTAATGAACCGCGCGACCGAGTCGGGCGACGCACCGAGGCGTGACAGCGTAATCGGGTCGGCCGCATCCAGCGATGCCATCGGGCTCAGGTTGCGCCGCACCGAGAATGATCCGAACAGGAAGAACTTGTCGCGCACCAGCGGGCCACCGAACCCGGCGCCGACTTGCTGCTGCGTCTGGCCCGAGGTGAACACGTTGTCGGTTGCCGACCCGAATGCAAGGTTTCGGTCGCGCAGGTTGCCACTGAATGAACCCTGCACCACGTTGCTGCCGCCACGCGTGGTGGCCGACACCTGGCCGCCACTGAACTGACCGCGCGAGACGTCAAATGTGTTGGTGATGACACGGGTGCTGCGGATCGCGTCCTGCGGGACCGAACCCGTCGCCGACGTCAGGCCGTCCACAACGAAGTTGTTCGATCCGGCGCTCTGTCCTGCGATCTGGAATGACGTCGGGGTCGAGTCGGTCCCCGGCGTCATGACGACCCCCGGCACGAGCGCGGCAAGCGCCGCGAGATCGGACGCATCGATCGGCAGCCGAGCAGCCTGATCTGCGTTGATGGTCCGCTCGGTCGATCCCGGTGTCGGTCGGTCGTTGGCCCCGACGAGTGGCGCCCGCTGTGCGCGGGCGGTCAGGTCCTGCAACTGGACCGGCCGCTCCCCAAGCTTGACGTTGAAGACGATGCGGTCATCGTCGGACTGTCGGGTGACGTTGGCGATGAATGGTTGCTTGCCGATGGCGCGGACCGTGACGCGGTACTGACCGCCGCCGTCATTAAAGAAGATCGTGAAGCGGCCCCTGTCGTTGGTCTGCTGGCGCTTGGTGACTTCCGTTTCGATGCTGAAGGCCTCGACCGTGGCGCCGGCGACCGCCAAGCCGGCGCCGTCGGTGATCGCGCCGGTGATGATGTCAACGCCGCTTCCCGACTGGGCCTGTGCCACTCGATGGAGTCCGGCGGTGAGCACGGCGAACAGGCACAACGCGCGGACCATGCGAGCAATCGGACGACTCACCAACATTGACGTTCCCGGGCTGATGGCTCAGGGCACGATGCCGCGGCCGAAAGCCGGGTCGCACCACGGCCGTGTTACGCTGGGTCGGTCAGGAACGTTGAGGGCAGACTGGCCCTACGAATGGCCCATCTCGGCCTCGCCAGCCGCCGCCGCGTCCGGGGCCGGACCAGCCTCAGCGGGGGCATCGTCGGAGGCCGGTCGGTCTGGATCGATGAACGCCGCCACCCGCGAACGGACGTCCCGCAATTCCGCCTCCGCGCGGGTCTGGAACTCGGCCAGGTCCTTTCTGGCGTCTCCAGCGAGTACCTCCAGCTCACCCTTCATTTCAGTGAAGGCTCCCCGCGCCTTCGCGGCCAAGTCCTTCGCCTTCTCGTCGAGATCGTCGAACACGTCCATGTTTCCTCCTGAGTCGAACCTGCCGAGTCCGTGCCTCGGGGCAAGCGCCGCGGGCACAAGCAATATGAGGGGCCTCGGGGGTCGGACGCCACGAGCTAAACGGTGCGACGCCGTACGGCATCCCTCCATGTGTCCGTGGCTGCCGCTTTGCCTCTCCTGCCCCTCGTCCACGAGGTAGCGATCGACCCGACCGTTCAGGCAGCGCAGCGCGGCGACGACGCGGCGTTCGCGGCACTCTACGATGCGCACGCGCCGCGGGTGTACGGGCTGTGCCTTCGGTTGTCGGGTGATACGAGCGCCGCGGCAGACTTGGTACAGGACGTGTTCGTCCGCGTTTGGGAGCGCCTCGGCCAGTACCGGGGCGAGAGCGCGTTCAGCACATGGCTCCACCGTGTGGCCGTGAATACCGTGTTCGAACGCGGCCGCAGCGACCGTCGTCGCGCGCTGCGCGTGGCGATCGACGCCGACATCCGTGGCGTGGGGCTCGACCGGGAGCCCAGCGCACTCGACGCCCCTGCGCGCACGGTTGATACGGGGTTGGTGATGGATCTCGAACGGGCGATCGCGCACCTTCCGCCGGGCGCGCGCGCCGTCTTTGTGTTGCACGACATCGAAGGGTACCATCACGCCGAGATTGGGGCACAGCTCGGCATCGCAGAGGGGACGTGCAAGGCGCACCTTTTTCGCGCCCGGCGCCTACTCAGGGGGGCACTCGCGTGACGACATGTACCGAACTTGATGAGCGCCTCACTGCGTACCTCGTCGGCACCCTGCCCGAGACCGACGCTCGCGACCTGGAATCGCACGCGACCGGCTGCGCCGAGTGCGAGGCGAGGCTCGATGCTCTCCCACGGATCCCGCGTGTGGCGCAGGTAATCGCGCTGCCCGACGGACTTCGCTTGACCACGCTCGGTGCCGTGAGCGCGCGCCGCGCGTCATCTCGACGTCGGCGTTGGATGCTCACCGGGGCTGCTGCTGCCTGCGCGGCCATCGTGCTGCTCGCAATCCAGCCGGCGCGCAAGCGTGCACAGGACGTAGCTGGTGGCGCGTCAATCCGCTACGCCGCTGAACGAGCGAAACCGGAACTCGAGGCGCTCAATGTCGCCGCTGCCGAAGTTGAGGCAGCGCTCCGCGTCAACCCGGATGACCAGGCGTTACGCGCGTTCATGGGCACCATCGAGGAGCGGCGCACCGCGATCACGCGCCAGATTCGTGAGGCGGCATCATGACGCGCGTCGCGCTCGTCCTGCTCGTCCTGGTGGCGGCACCGCTCGGCGCGCAGAGCCAGATCCGTACCGGATTCCGCGCGACCCACGATGTGTCGCTACGGATCTGGGTTCCGGTGGGCCTCGTGCGCGTCGTCACGTGGGACCGCGATTCGATCGGGATCGACGGCGTGACTGGCCGCAACGGGAAGTTCTTCGGCGGATCGAGCGGGTCGGCCGCGAAACTCGGGATCGATGCGCGCAACGCGAACGACGTCACGCTTCCGGGCGGCGACCTCACCGTCTCGGTTCCCCGACGGGCAAGGGTGTGGATCAAGATGACCGCGGGCCACGTCGACGCCGACGGTGTGGCCGGCGAGCTTGAGGTGTTCGTGGTCGGCGGCAGCATCGCGGTCCGCAATGCGTCTGGAGTGGTGTCGGTCGAATCGATCGACGCACCTGTAACCATCGACCAGGCATCAGGATCGTTGCGAATTCGAGGCGGTCGTGGGTCGGTAACCCTGCACGACGTCGATGGGACCGCCACGATTGCCACGGTGAGCGGGGCGGTCGAACTCTCCGGTGCACGCATTCCCGATTCGCGGGTCGAAACCATTGGTGGATCCATCACCGTTGATGCAAGACCGCTGCGCCACGGTGCGCTCGACTTGCAGACCCACGCCGGTGACATCACGGTGATCGTTGATGGCGCCCATGTCCCGTTGCTTGACCTGGTGTCGCGGGGTGGCAGGGTCATCAATCCGTTTATCAAGGCAGCCAGGGGCGCGCCAGGAATCACTGCACGCTCGTTCAAGGGCGCGATAAACGTCCGGGCGGGCAGCGGAGTCAAAGGAGGGAAGCCCGTTGGGTCACCCTGACCGGAGTATCCCATGCGTATCCGTCCTTTTCGCCTCGCGGCCCCGTTGGTCGCTGTATCCCTTCTGGCGGCGGCCGTGTACGGCCCACCGCACATCAAGGTCGAGCGGGTGACCGACGCCAAGCACGCACCGACGCCTGGCGCCGTGCTGCTCGTGGTTGGAGATCACCATCAGGACTCGAACACGCCCGCGGTTACCGGCCGTGCGGAAGGATCGCGCGGCGGGCGTCGCATGTCCAAGGCGATCACACTCACCGCGACGTCGACCAAGGGTCGCTTTGGCGTAACGCGCCAGTGGGATGCCGGATCTGAGTGGGTGCTCGTGTTCACCGTCGCGCAGGGTGACCATGGCGAGTTCGATGTCGCCGAGAGCCTCGTCAAGGTGGACGCGACTGGGAAGATCGTCGCGATCGACTATCCCAAGCAGCGCAACGCGCGCGGCGATCAGTATGGGCGTCGCGCCACTGCGGGAGAGATCGATGCGGCGCTGGCGACGCTTGCCATGACCAGGTAGTTGCTGGCGATGGGAGAAGGGGACGCCTACTGTTCGGCGTCCACCTTCTCGTGTCTGAGGCACCCTTGGCAGTTTTTCCACGCCGGTTCCAGCAGCCCGATGCCCCAGGTCGAGGCGGTCGCGGCACCGTGCGACCCGCGGCCGAGTCGACGAAACTCAAGGTCTCGAGCGACGTGGTGTGGCGCGAGGCGCGGGAACTGGTGTGGCAGCATCGTCACCGGCTGGCGCTCGGCTTCCTGTTGATGATCGTCAACCGGGCCGCAGGGCTCGTCCTGCCCTATTCGCCCAAGGTGCTGCTCGACACCATCGTGCCGACCCGCGACGCGGGCATGCTCGTGACACTCGCATTGGTCGTGGGCGCAGCCACGATCATTCAGGCCGCCACGTCGTTCGGACTCTCGCAAATCCTCGGCGTCGCAGCACAGCGAGCGATCACCGAGATGCGGCGCGCGGTCCACTCGCACCTCATGCGGCTCCCAATCAGCACGTTTGACGCGACCCAGACGGGTCAGTTGGTGTCCCGGGTGATGAGCGATGCCGAGGGCATTCGCAACCTGGTCGGAAGCGGGCTGGTGCAGCTGGTTGGCGGAGTCCTGACGGCCACCGTGGCCTTCGGCGTACTGGTGTGGCTCAACTGGCGCCTCACCGCGGTGACGCTCGTGTTGCTGATCGGTTTTGGCGCCGGGATGGCGTATGCGTTCAACCGCCTGCGACCGATATTCCGGGAACGCGGCAAGCTCAACGCCGAGGTCACCGGTCGACTGGTCGAGAGCATCTCCGGCATTCGTGTGGTCAAGGCGTATACGGCGGAACGGCGCGAGCGGTTCGCCTTCGCCAAGGGTGCCAACCGACTCTTCCGCAACGTCGCGGCGACAATGACCGGTGTCTCCACGACCGCGGCGCTGTCGACGGTGGTGGTTGGCGTGATTGGCACACTGTTGATCGTGGTCGGCGGCCGAGACCTCATCGCTGGCCGAATGACCACCGGCGACCTGATGACGTATGTCCTGTTCACCGGCCTGCTCGCGGCGCCGATGGTCCAGATGGCGTCGATTGGGACGCAGATCACCGAGGCCTTCGCCGGGCTCGACCGGATCCGGGAGCTGCGCGCCGCCACGGCCGAGGATGCCGACGACGCGTCGCGAGCGTCGATTGGCGAGTTGCGCGGTCACGTGCGATTCGAGGACGTGACCTTTGGTTATGATCCGGCAGTGCCGGTGCTGCACGAGATCACGCTCGAGGCACCAGCCGGGACAACCACTGCACTGGTCGGAACGAGCGGATCGGGGAAAAGCACCCTGGTGTCACTGGTCATGGCGTTCAACCGCCCGAACAGCGGGCGCGTGCTGGTGGACGGCCGCGACCTCGCAACGCTGCGCCTGCGCGAATACCGCAGCCAGCTCGGCATTGTGCTACAGGACAACTTCCTGTTCGATGGGACGATCTTCGACAACATTCGCTTCGCGCGACCCGATGCGCCCGAAGCGGCCGTTCGCGACGCTGCGCGGATCGCCCACGTCGACGAGTTCGCGCTGCGGTTCGACGACGGCTACGACACAATCGTTGGCGAGCGCGGCGTGAAGTTGAGCGGTGGCCAACGGCAACGGGTGGCCATCGCTCGCGCTATTCTGGCCGACCCGAGGATCCTGATCCTCGACGAAGCGACGTCGAGCCTCGACTCGGAGAGTGAGGCGCTGATTCAGGAGGGGTTGGCGACGCTGCGGGCGGGGCGGACGACCTTCGTCATCGCGCATCGTCTCTCGACGATCACGTCAGCCGATCGGATCCTGGTGCTCGATGCCGGACGGATTGTGGAACGGGGGACACACGACGAACTGGTGGCATTGGGCGGGCGGTATCGCGCGTTGTACGAGCGCCAATATCGGCAGGCGCTCGATCGCTACGTCAATCCGGGAGAGGAACTGGCTGGCGCGGCGCACATCCGACCCTGATGGCGTCGGCGGTCTCCATCAACGACCGCCGACTTCCCACAGGAGCTGCGCGATCGCCTGGCGCCGCCGGAGCCGCTCGTCCAGTCCGCCGGCGGCCAACACGTCGCTCGATTCGTCGTCGTTCTGGTCGCCGCGATCGTCGTCGCGGCCTTCCTCGGACCGACGCAACCGCTCCTCCTCCTCGTACATCGCATCGCCAAACATTGGGGACCTCCCTCCAGTCGCGTCGTTCCGTCACGCGTCGAGATGACACGGGGGCCGGCCGAACCATGATCCGATGGCGGATCACCTGCGAGTGGCTTCTTTCTGTTCATACTTCGTGCCAAACGGTGCGCGAACGAGACAGGCCCCAATGTGGCTCGGTTCCGTGGCGCGCAGGTGACGTTCCAGCAACGGTTTGGCATCACATCGAGGGGCGGGTGGGTCAGTCCGCCCTGATCGGTGGGGGCACGGGGAAGCGGTGAACTGCGGCGGGCACGAATTAGTGATCGCGCCACAGAATGCCAAACGCGGCGATCACGAGGAGCCACGCCCACCACAGGGGCAGGGGTTCCCGACGAGACTCTCCGGTCGCGGCCAGAGCACGACCCGTCGCCGCAGAGTGTCCCCGGGAGTGGACGGAAACCCTACGATGCGTGACGCACCTGCGGCAGGCTCGATCGCGCGCGCGATGAGCTCGCGCGCTTCGGATTCGGTGAAGCGTGCCGTCAGACCTTTCGCGCGGTGTTGATCACGTTGACACCGTCGAACCGGCTGGTGGACGACCCATGCGACACCGCGCTGACCTGCCCCGGTTGGCCCTTGCCATCGAAGAACGAGCCGCCCATCCGCCAGTCGCGTCGATCGCACGTTGCCGTCATCGAGTTCCAGAACTCCTGCGTGTTGCTCTGATACGCCACGTCCTTGAGCATCCCGGCGATCTTACCGTTCTTGATCTCGTAAAATGTCTGCCCACCGAACTGGAAATTGTAGCGTTGCTGGTCGATCGAGAACGACCCGTCTCCGACGATGTAGATCCCCTGCTCGACCTTCGCAATCAGCTCGGCCGGGGTGAGCGGCGTGCGACTCGGGCGCAGCGAGACATTGGGCATCCGCTGGAATTGGACCGAACTCCAGCTGTCGGCATGGCAGCAGCCGTGCGACTCGGTTTGCCCGAGGATGTGTACCTGATCGCGGATCGCCTGGTAATTGACGAGGATGCCCTCTCGCACCAGGTCCCATTCCTTGGTCCGGACGCCTTCGTCGTCATAGCCGACGCCGCCCAGTGAGCCGGGCTCGAGCTTGTCGGCGTAGAGGTTCACGATGGGCGATCCGTACTTGAATGACTTGCTCTGCCACTTGTCGAGCGTTGCGAATGAGGTGCCGGCGTAGTTGGCCTCATAGCCGAGCACCCGGTCGAGTTCGAGCGGGTGTCCGACCGATTCGTGAATCGTGAGCCAGAGGTGCGACGGGTCGAGCACGAGGTCGTATTTTCCTGGGACAACCGACTTCGCGGAATGCTTCGACTTTGCGTCGCGTGCAGCCTGCGCGGCGTCCTCGATCATGTCGTACGACCGGCCATAGACCGTCCCGGCAGGTCCGCGGGTCTTTCCGCCGGCCCGCCCCGACAGGTACTCCCACCCCATCCCCACCGGTGACGACAGCGAGTCGCGGGTCTCGAACTTGCCTGACTTGGCGTCCACCGACGTTGCTGTAAAGGTCGGAAACAGCCGGTGCACGTCCTGATCGATGTACGAACCGTCGGTGGATGCGAAATACTTCTGCTCGTTGACCAGAAATATCGCGCCGTTGAAGAAATTCGCCCCGCTCTTCAGCGCCGCTTCGGCCGCGGCGAGCAGCAGGTCAGCCTTCGCGGCCAGTGGTACGGCGAAGGCGTTCTGCTCGATTGGCGTCTTCCATGTCACCTCGCCGAACCCGGCCTGTGCGGCGAGGCGGACCGGCTCGGTCTGCAATGGTGCATTGGCCTTGGCGATCGCGACGGCCGCGGCCGCGGCACGCGCGATGCCGTCCACGGTGACATCGCTGGTGGCGGCGAAGCCCCACGTGCCGTCTGCAATGACGCGGATCCCGACGCCATATGACTCGTTGCTGGTGACATTCTGGATCCTGGTCTCGCGCGCCGACAGCGATTGGTTGAGGTAGCGACCAATGCGGACATCGGCGTAGGTGGCACCCTTCGATTTCGCGGCGTTCAGCGCGACGTCGGCGAGTGCCTTCTTGTCGGCGCTCGGAATCGGCGTCAGCGCGCCCTCGAACGAACCCACGGCGTGCCCGAGTGTCGGGAAGCGCGTCAGGCCGAACGCGAGTGAACTGGCGCCTACAAAGTCGCGGCGAGTAGTCATTGGAACTCCTGCCGTCAGACGGCGTCGGACAACGACGTAAAGGTGAAGTCGCGAATCCGCATTGGTGGAAGAAGCGCGTTGCCGATGCGCACCGGTGCCGCCATCGCATCGATGTTGTTCAGCATGACCACGGGCGATTCATTGAAGCGGAAGTTCTTGACGGCGTGCACGATCTTGCCGTTCTCAACATAGAAGGTTCCGTCGCGGGTGAGGCCAGTCACCAGCACCGTTTGTTGATCGACCGACCGGATGTACCAGAAGCGCGTGACGAGAATGCCACGCTCAGTCGTGCCGATCAGCTCATCGACCGTTCCTTCGCCGCCACTCATGATCACGTTGGACATCCCTGGCGTCGCTTTGGTGCCGGTCTTCTGTGCCCAAAACCGCGACGTGTTCAGCTGCTTCACCACGCCGTTCTCGATCCAGGTTGTGGCTTCCTGCGGAATCCCGTCGTCGCCCCACGGCGACGCCGGTACCAGCGGGTTCCACGGATCAGACCGAACCGTCACCTGGTCGCCGAAGAGCTTCTCACCGAGACGATTGCCGCCGCCTCTTTTCGCGAGGAATGACCGACCCTCATCGGCACTGCGTGCGTTGAACGCACCCCACAGAAACCCGAGGATCTCCTGCGACGCCGGTGGCTCGAGGATCACCGTGTACTTGCCCGGCCCGATCGCCCGCGCGTTGCGCGACGCGACGGCCTTTGCGATCGCCCGCTGTGAGGCACGCTCGGCGTGCAGCTCGGCAAAGTCCGTCGCGTTTGCGACCCCGTAGCCGGAACCTTGCTCGTCGTCGGTTCGCATCGTCACCGAAAAGTTCGAGTTGGTGCTGCGATGATAGCCGAATCGACCGACCGAGTTCATCTGCGCATTCCACAGTGCGCCGTCACTGAGGAAGCCGGCGGCGACACACTTCGCAGCCTTTGCCGGCCCGATGCTTGCGGCGGCGATCCGGGCGCGATCGGCCGGTGTGACTGCCGCCGTATGATCGCTCCACGCCGGTGTCGCCTTGTAGGTCTGCGGGCCAAGCGGCGGCATGTATTCCGGGTCTTCGGGGGCGAGGCGCGCGAGCTCTTCAGCCCTCCGCACGCACGCGGCAATCGACTCCGCCGAAAAATCGTTCGTGCTCGATGAACCAGAGCGGCGCCCGAAGCTCGCGGTGACGCCCAGGTTCTGGTTGGACTCTTCCCCGGCCGTCGACACGGAGTTGCGCGCATAGCGGATGTTGCCGCGCTCCGAGCCGTCAGCTCCCGCCGAGCAGGCCTCTGCCTTGCTCAGTGCGAGCACGCGTCCCAGCAGTTCGCGGGCCTGCGTTTCGTCGAGCATCGCCATCAGATGTTCCTCGCGGTGTTGGTCACGTTGATGCCGTGCAGGTCCTTTGCTGCGGTGTGTGGAGCGGGCCGGACACGCGCCCGGACGAAGACTGCCCCCGCTGGGGTGGTGGGTCAACGACGAGCGACGGGAACGTCCGGTTTCGTGTCGCTGTCGGCGGCCCGCCGCTGATCGCCATCCGGCTACAGCTTGTCCAACCCCTCCACCCCGATACCCGGCACCCACTGCATCAGCTCATAGTCGGCTAGGCCGCGCCGCCAGTACGGATCGGCGTCCCGGATTACGTCGAGCGCGGCCGGGTCGTCCCCGGGGATGCGCAGGAGGAGGACGCCACCGGTTCTCGGCTCCAGCGGCCCGGACACGAGCAGGATGCCCCGCGCATGCAGTTCACGGAGGTATGTTCGATGATCGTCGGTGGCCGCCAGGACGTCGCCGAGCGGTCGCCGGTAACGGATGAGCACGAGCGCGTACACGTCAGGTGCCTTCGGCCGCAACAACTGCGCGCTTGACGCGACCGAGAATTGCCGTGAGTCCCTGCGTTCGCATCATGCCAAGAGTCTCCCCGAGCGCGAGACGATCAAGCAGATCGTCGGGCACCGCTGCAACATCAGCGGGACTTGTTCCGGCAAGTCGATGGGCAAGCAGGGCGACGAATCCGCGCACCGTGGGTGATTCGCGCGGCACATCGGCGTGGATCGCAACGGCCCCGTCCTTGACGCCGACCCAAAGGAACACCGGCGTCTGGCATTCCGTCACCCGATGCGCTTCACGGTCGCTCGCGCCGAGCAACTCAGGTGGAAGGTCGGGGAGTTTGCGCGAGTAGTCGAGCAGCGCCTCCAGCCGCGTCGAGCGGTCGGCCGCACGAAAGCGCGTGATCAGTGAGTCGAAGACCATCCATCGTTCCGTTGAGCGAGGTGCCTCATGGAATCTACCTCCGCTGGCGAGTTTCCTCCGCTGGTTTCTGCCGCGTGGCTCGCGTCTCGTCTTGGACAGGCGGATATCGTTGTTGTCGACGCAACGTGGTACCTCCCGTCGGCGGGCTGCGACGCCGACGCGGAATACCGCTCGGCCCACGTGCCGGGGGCGGTGCGCCTCGACTGGACGGCGGTGAGCGACGACTCGACCGACCTGCCGCACATGCTGCCGCCGCCTGGGCGGTTTGGCGCAGCGATGGAGTCGCTGGGGATCACACCCGAGCACCATGTCATTGTGTACGACGGCACCGGCGTCAACCTGAGCGCGCCGCGCGCGTGGTGGATGTTTCGGGTGTTCGGGCATGCAGCGGTGTCGGTGCTCGACGGTGGTTTCCACGCATGGGCTGCGGAGACGCGGCCGGTGCAGGTCGGCGTGACACGGCGGGCGGTCACGGGCTATCCGGTCCCGGCGGTCGATCGTGCGCTGGTGCGTGATCGCTCGGCTGTTGAGCAGGTCGTGCGCGGCGATGACCTCGCGCAGCTCGCCGATTGTCGCCCAGCGGCACGGTTTCGGGGCGAGGCGCCGGAGCCGCGCGAGGGCCTTCGGATGGGCCATATCGAAGGCAGCCTGAACATGCCGTTCACCGACTTCACCGACGAGCGTACCCATCGCTTCCTCAATGCGAGCGCGCTGCGCGCCGCGTTTGCGGAGCGCGGGCTCGACCCGACCCGTCCGATCATCGCATCGTGCGGGTCCGGCATGAGTGCGTGTACCATGGCCCTCGCGGTGGAAGTGTTGCGGTACGCGGGCGATTCAGTCGCAGCGCCGGTCGCGATCTACGACGGATCGTGGGCGGAGTACGGGAAGGCGTAGGTGTCGACGCAGCGATGCCACAGCTGCGGCCGTCAGGCCGCGGCAATGACCGACATTGCGCGATTCACCGCCCGTCACGTTGCGAGCCTCAGCCACCATCGCCGCCCGTGGAAACCCCACGCAATCGTGCCAACCGCTGCGCCCACGCCCGCTCGGCGTTCGCGGCGACATAGTTGAGTGCGTTCCGTAACCGAATCGGGTCGGTGATGAATCGCACATCGAAACTTCGTTGCCAGAGCAGCTGGTTGGCCTTGACAGGTTCTACGCTCCTCGCCGCGCGGGTCGCGTCGGCCTTGAACCCGCCAACCAGATGCCACACCTCGCCAGGCCGACCCGCTGGCACGCGTTCCCAGCCGACGATAAGGTGAACGTGGTCGGGCATGATGGCCGAACCGATGCACGACACCCATGGTCGGTTGTGTGGGATGTTCTCGATCGCTGTTGCCGCGCAGTGGCCGATCGGACTCGTCCACACGCCGCCTGCGTGGAGTCGACCGAGAACCGGTCGGCGGTCTGCGGTGACAACCGTAGTCAGGTACCTTCCTGGAGCCGCGTAGTCGGCTGCGGCGATTCGCTTTCCGCGGTGCATGCGCACAAAGTGATCGAGCGTCGGCAAGTACGGTGGGCACGTTGATGCGTCGGTGGGAGAATTGGTGCGGGCTGACCCTCCGGGTGAAGATTGCCGCGGCCTCACGGCCGCAGCCGTTGATCTATCATCGAACCCCGCATCGTCGCGCCGCGTTCCGCGCCGATGGCCAGTCAGGTGCCATCCGGATCACGGCTTCGGCATCATCGCGCGCGTCCCGGCAAGGCTCCCGGCTCGCAAGGGCAACGCGAATCGAATAGCTTCCCGGATCAACTCGTGCCGCCCAGACGAGGCGACGCAACTGACGGCCATCCCCCGCGACCACGTACGCCGCGGTTTGCTGGACACTTCGCGCCATCCCCGCACCGAGCACGAGCAGCACCACCGGCCACCACAGGGCGCGATGTCGCGCGGCAGCACCGCCTGACCACAGCGCGTCGCCATCGGCACGATCCAGCAATGCACCAACAGCAAGCGCGGTCGCGAGCAGCGGCGCTGGCAAGAGCAACACCGCGTCGAAGCTCCCCTGGATGGCCACCGCCAGAAGCGTGGCGATGACACCGGCGCCTGCGATCATCCGCTGGCCACCAGCACGCATCGCGCGCCATCCGCGCCACATGATCGCCCCACCCAACACGAGGGCGAAAAGCACGGTGGCAACGCCACGCTCGCTCAACAGCGCCATCCAGTCGCTGCTCGGCCACGGATTGAGGGGGATGACGTCACCGCGTGACCACGATGGATCATCTGATGGCGCAACGTCACCATAGCGGATCGGCCAATTGCCTGGGCCGACACCCAACACCGGGTGTGACGCGGCGAGTCGCAGCGTGTGTCTGTACTGCAGCATCCGTCCGCGGCCAGAGCCTTCTCGATGATTGGCCAGACCGGCGATCGTTTCTGCGTATGGCGAATCGGCGCGCCATCGCAACGTGTTCGGCACGCTGATCGCCACGATCGTTGCGACGATCACGGCACCCGTCAGCAGCGCGATGCGCGCACCGATCGGAGGGGTGCCGCGTCGTCGCGCCAGTAGCAGCACGCCAGCAAGAACACCAGCGACAGCGAGTGCACCAAGCCACGCGGCTCGTGATCGCGAGAGCACGATCATGATCACCGGTGCGGTCATCCCGATTGCGACGAGGAGGGCGAGCCACGTGCGCCGCACCGTAAGCGCCAGCGTCACCATGACTGGCAGCGTGATGGTGGCGAAGTGCGCGACGAAATTGCGATTGCCGAATGTTCCACCGGGCGACCGCGCGGCGGCGAAGAGGGGATGGCGCACCCCGTAGGCCTGAGCAAGCCCGGTCACCGAGCCGATCACACCCGCAGCAGCCACCCAACCGAGCAGGATCGCGGCGGCACCGCGGGCGGCCAAGTGCCGCGCGGTGATGAACGCTGCCGCACCGGTGATCGTCAGCGTGACGCCACGGAGCGCGAGCCACGGGTTCAGTGCGGTCGTCGCCGCAGCGACGGACCACGCCACGAACAGGGCGAGGGCCCACGTTGCGCCAGGGCGCAGGCCGAGGGGACGCCCGGGGCGCGCCAGGAGTACCGCGAGCCACACCACGATGTGAACCGTAGTTTCCTTGGGTAGCTGATGGCGGTCGAGGTCGCTGGGCGCGACGGGCAGCGCTGCCAAAACCGCAGCAACGAGCCCGAGGCCAAGCAGGTGGGCGGCAGCACGCGCCGGCCAACGCAACGCTTCCGCGTGATCGAGCTGCGGGTCGAAGTCGGCGTGGGGAGTGGTCATCGGAAGGGCTATAACATACTGGTGCGGTGGCGAGGGATCACATCGCTACATTCGGGCAACGACAGAAGGAGCCACGATGGCCGACGACGAGATGGTCCCGGAAGCATCTGGGTCGGATGGATCACCCCCATCGGTCCTGGCGGCGACCGATCAGCCGGTGCCGATCGAAGTGCGTGAAATCGCGGATGATCGCGTGCCCGATGGGATGCGGTGTCTCGGCACGTTCCTCGATGGCAACCTCGTGGCCCGTTGCGCGGTGCCGCCGGGCGCAGCGGACTACTTCGATCGCTTTCAGGTGTTCGCTGAACCCCGCCAGCTCGTGCTCGCGGCACGGGAGGAGGACCCTGGCCTGCGATGCGAACTCTACGCCATCGTGCCGATGCCGGCGACGCCAATGGAGGCGGACGATGAAGCACCCGCCGAACCGTGGGCGGCATCGGTGCCGAGTTCGGCGTATGAGGCGGCGGTTGCCGATGACGTCGAGGCGTCCCAGGCCAGTGATCCGACAATGGCGGCCGTGCTGCTCGGCCAGATCGTGCGATTCCGCAAGGACCGCAAGCATCCCGAGAGCCTGCCCCTCGAAACTGTGGATATCCTGGCGCGTATCGTGTCAGGACGCGTGGTCGAGGTGGTGGACAAGGTGCTCGAAGACCTGCTCGATCCGTGACTGCTTGGCAGCGTTCCGATTATGCTGGTACGTCGGGGGTGTGTCAGTTCCGACGCGCCCCCGTGCCATTGTGAGGATCGCATGAATACACCAGCCGTGTTGCCGATCGCCGACCGTGGTTATGCCCATCCGGAGATTCTGGTCGATACCGAATGGGTCGCTGCCCACCAGCACGACCCGAACGTTCGGTTGCTCGAATCCAACGAAGACCTGCTCCTGTACGAGACCGGGCACATCGCCGGTGCCGTCAAGATCGACTGGGTCGACGACCTGAACGATGCGATCGTGCGCGACTATGTCGACCGCGAGCAGTTCCAGGCCCTGTTGCGTGCCAGGGGAATCAGCGACGATACCGTGATCGTGTTCTACGGTGACAAGAACAACTGGTGGGCATGCTATGCGTTGTGGGTCTTTCAGCTGTTCGGCGTGAAGAACGTCCGGCTGCTGGACGGCGGGCGCGCCCGCTGGATCCAGGAAGGACGTCCGCTGACGGTCGACGCGCCAAGCGTTGCGCCGGGCAACATCACCGTCGGTGCGCGGAACGACAGCGCCATCCGAGCGTTCCAGGCCGACGTGATGACGCACGTGGCCGCTGGAGGCGACTTGGTCGATGTCCGCTCACCGGAGGAGTACCGCGGTGAACGGATGCACATGCCCGACTATCCCAACGAGGGTGCCCTCCGCGGCGGGCACATTCCCCGCGCTCGCAACGTTCCCTGGGCTCGGGCCGTAGACCCTGAGACGCACACGTTTCGCCCGGCATCCGAGCTCGACGCGCTGTATGTCCAGGAGCAGGGCCTCGACCCCGGACGAGATGTCGTCGTGTACTGCCGGATCGGTGAGCGGTCATCTCACAGCTGGTTCGCGCTGACCTACCTGCTGGGGTGGCCGAACGTTCGCAACTACGATGGGTCGTGGACCGAGTGGGGAAACTCGGTGCGTGCGCCGATCGAACGACCCTGATCACGCCCCCGTGCTTGAGGAGTTGCCTGTGCTCGCGCTGGTTGCCGCCGTGTTCGCAGCCGTCGTGCCGGCATTCGCCCCGTCGGCGGTTGCGTTGCCGGTCGGCCCGCAGCTCGTGGACACGGTGACGTATCGCATCGACGTGTCGCAGTCGCGCCTGGTGTTCAAGATCCGTCACTTCGTCTCAAAGGTCGAAGGCCGGTTTGACAAGTGGAGCGGCGCGATCGTCACCGAGCCCGACGATTTTTCGAAGGGAACGGTCGAGGTCGCCATCGAGGCGGCGAGCATCAACACCAATAACAGTGGCCGCGACAACGACTTGCGGAGCGGCAACTTCTTCCTGTCCGATTCGTTCCCGACGATCACCTTCAAGTCGAGCAAGGTGGAAGTCGCTGGCACAGCGCTAATAATTCACGGTGATCTCACCATGCGAGGCGTGACTCGACCGATCGTGCTCGAGGGCGAGTACCTCGGCCGCCAGGGCGCGATCGGGCCCGGCGAACGCATCGGGTTCAAGGCATCGACCAAGGTCGACCGCACCGATTGGGGCGTGGCATGGAATCGCGTGGTCGAAGGTGGCGGCGCGATGCTTGGCGACGAGGTCACGATCGCGATGACCGTGTCAGGCGTCCGCCCGCAGGCCAGGCCAGTGCAGTGATTTCCTACGAGGTGTACAAGGTCGTGCATCTGCTGGGCATGTTCATGCTCTTCACCGTGCTCGGCGGCATCGCGCTTCACGCCGTCAACGGCGGCACCAGGCAAAGCAATACCGGACGTCGGCTTGTCGCCATCATGCACGGACTGGCGCTGTTCGTCATCCTCCTCGGGGGCTTCGGGATGCTCGCGCGCCTCGGCCTGGTGAGGGGGATGTTGCCGGGCTGGGTGCTCGCGAAGCTCGCGATATGGATCGTCCTTCCGGTGCTCGGCATGATGGCGTATCGCAAGCCGGTTGCTGCGAAGGCGCTGCTGGTGGCGATGCCGGTGCTCGGCGGGTTGGCCGGGTGGATTGCGTTGTATAAGCCGTTTTGATCGGAGTCATCAGCCATCAGCCGTTGGCCATTGGTCGTTGCAATCGTGACAGGCAGCCTCTTGACGCGATCGACGGCCGTCGGACCTTCCCGCTAACGGCTGACGGCTAACGGCTCAAGAAGTCCACCACCCTCGCAATCACCGCGTCGTCCCGCAAAATCGCCCGATGCCCCAGGCCTTCCGTCGTCATCAGCTCCGCTCCGCGCCATGCGCTCGCGATGGCCTGACCTTCGGCCCACGGCACGTCGGTGTCGTGCACATCGTGGATGACGAGGCCGGGAAGGTCGAGTCGGCGAGCCAGCACGGGAACTTCGAGGTCCTGCCACGTGATGCGCAAACGGCGCTCGAGGTTTTCCTGCATGCACCGAAAGGCGGTCGGTGGTATCGCGAACGTGTCGCGGAAATGATACGCCCAACCCGGGAGGTCGGCGGGCGCGGCGATCGTGATCGCGCGCGACGCACGGAGGCCGCGGGCGAGTGCGAAGATTGATGCCGCGCCACCGAGGGAGTGGCCCACGACGGCATGGATCGGTCCCTCGTGGTCCGCGACGGCGCGCAGCGTGGCACCGAACTCCGGCATTGACGCACGCCACCCGCTCGACCGGCCGTGACCCGGTGCATCGAAGCCGACTACCCGGAACCCTGCTCGCAACAGTGCCGCACCCATCGTCGCGAATCGTCCGGCGTGACTCCTCCACCCGTGGGCGACGACCACGACCGGTCCGATCGGCGCACCCCATCGGTATCCGGCGATCGTTTCGCCAGCCGCGCGGACAGCGAATCTGTCTGCCGACGCCAAGAACGTCGCCTCAGGCTCGCGGGGTGTTGGTCGCGCGGTCTTGACGAACAGCGCTTCGGCGAGGCGCGCCGTGGTGCCGGGCGCGACCCTGCCCAAGGTCCGGAAGGCGGCCCGCATGATCGACGTGCGGCGGTCGCGTTGTTGTATCGGATGTGACGGAGTGAGGTGCGCGGACGGGTCGGCAGCCATGGCGGAACAATAGCCCTGCCGCGCCCGCGGCCCCGTCGATGCGCTATAATCCCTCCATGCCCAACATCCTGTCATCCCCGACCTCATCGCTCGCGCCAGCGCCGGCCGACGGTGAACCGATCACATTCGTGAACGGCACGCTCAGCGTCCCAGACGCCCCGATCATTCCGTTCATCGAAGGTGATGGCACTGGCCCCGATATCTGGCACGCGTCGCAACACGTGCTCGACAGTGCGGTGGCGGTTGCCTACGGCGGCAAGCGCCGGCTGGCCTGGCACGAAGTGTTCGCGGGCGAGAAAGCGAAAAATAAGTTCGACTCATGGTTGCCCGATGAGACACTTCGGGCAATCAACCAGTATCTGGTCGCGATCAAGGGACCGCTGACGACACCGATTGGTGGCGGTATCCGTTCGTTGAACGTGGCGTTGCGTCAGCAGCTCGACCTGTATGCCTGCGTCCGCCCGGTGCGGTGGTTCGCGGGTGTGCCGTCGCCGGTCAAGGATCCTGGCGCCGTCGACATGGTGATCTTCCGCGAGAACACCGAGGACATCTACGCCGGGATCGAGTACGAGGCGCGCTCCGATGCGGCGCGCAAGCTCATCGCATTTCTTCAGGACGAGATGGGCGTCACGAGCATCCGCTTCCCCGACTCAAGCGCTATTGGCATCAAGCCAGTGTCGGAAGAGGGCTCGAAGCGCCTGATCCGCTCGGCAATCGAGTATGCCATCGCGCACGGACGCAAGAGTGTCACGCTCGTGCACAAAGGCAACATCATGAAGTTCACCGAGGGGGGCTTTCGCGACTGGGGATACCAGCTCGCGAAGGACGAATTTGGCGCGACCGATCATGAGGGAGGCCCGTGGCAGGTGCTCCCGGGCGGGATCATCATCAAGGACGTGATCGCCGATGCGATGCTGCAGCAGGTCCTGCTTCGGCCGCGCGACTATGACGTGCTCGCGACCCTCAACCTCAACGGCGACTATATCTCTGATGCGCTCGCCGCGCAGGTCGGCGGCATCGGCATCGCGCCCGGGGCGAACATCAATTACCACACCGGCCACGCGATCTTCGAAGCCACTCACGGCACCGCACCGAAATACGCCGGTCGGGACATGGTGAACCCCGGCTCGGTGATCCTGTCGGGCGAGATGATGCTGCGCTACCTCGGTTGGCATGAAGCAGCTGACCTGATCATCAAGTCGCTCGCGACCACGATCGGCCAGCGGCGCGTCACGTACGACTTCGAGCGCCAGATGGAGGGTGCGACCAAGCTCTCCACCAGCGGGTTCGGCCGTGCGATGGTCGAGAACATGCAGCCGCGCGCTTGACCATGGCGCCGGGCGCCGCCGCTCCCGGCCAGATGCGTCCCGCAGGTGACCCGGGGTGGGAGGGTCGTGCACCTTGAGCAACCGATCGCGCCTGCCGCCCATTCCGCGCGTGCTTGACGCCGCCCTCCGGGAGTTCGCCAACGCGATCGGCAAGTCGGCGATGTACCCGCCAGGACATCAGATGGTTGCCGCCGCGGTGGCGGCGCTTGCCGGGCGGATCCGTGCCGTGCTTGACGAGCGCGAGGCACTCACGCTTGGCGTCACGCCGCGAGGGATGATGCTCGATGGCGCGCCACTCGAGCCGTTGCCCTTTGCACTTCGCGACCTCGCCATCCGACTCCACCGACGCAACATCGGCACGATATACATCCAGCGCGGGGCCACTGTCGACGAGATCGGCACCATGCTCGCGGCGATCTCGGCACCCGACGCAGATGAACGCGTCGGGCGCGAAGGCCTGCGTCTGGTGCACCTGCGCGTCGAGCCGCTGGTGTACGACGTGCTCGGCTACGCCGATGATTCGGCCGACCGTGAGCTCGACGAGATCTTCTGGATGCATCTCGTCGAAGCCGCCTTTGATCGGCGGTTGGCGGACGGTGAAGCGCTCCCGACACCCGCCCAGATCGCCGAGGCGATCAGCGAGCGTGCCGCGGCAAGCGCCGAGGGCGCGCGGCGAGTCTATGAGGCACTGGCTGGATTCTCCACCGCACTCGCGGCACGCAGCGAACGTTCGTCGGGCACAGCGCGCAAGCGCTTCGTCGAGGTGATGTCGGCCCTGTCCCGCCCCACCACGACTCGCGTGATGGCCGCCGCGCCATCGACGGCGTCGCGCCGCCGTTTCCTGCGGGAGACCCTTGCGCTGGTGCCGCCGGCGCTGCTGCTGCAGTTGCTCGAGTCGGTGGCCGAAGCCGACGGCGAACCGATCTCTCCCCAACTGCGCTGGCTGCTCGGCAAGCTCGCCGGTGGACATGAGGCGGGAGGCATGGCGTCCACCAGCGCGTTCTCATCGCAGGTGCTTGGGCTGGTGGAGCAGTGGGACGACGTCGGCGCGACCGGGGTCGAGGAGGATCACGACGACCCGCGCCTCAGCGTCGAAGGTGCGCGCGTCCTCGGCATCGGCCTGGAGCTTGGTCTGGCAAGTGACGCGGTCGTCGGCGCCGCGCGTGCGCTCGCCGATCGTGGCCACCTCGGCGAGGTGCTCGAACTGCTCGACCATCCCGACCTCAACCCTGAAACGGTGCGCACGGTGGCGAGCGCGGTGCTTGATCCGGGTCTGCTGGCGCGCCTCCTCGCGGTGACGCCGCTCGACTTTGCACTGATCCAACGAGTGGCGGTGCAGTCGAGCGGTCTTGCCGTGGGTCCATTGCTCGAAGCGTTGTCGAGCGCCGCGGGGCGCGGCACGAGGCGACGTCTGCTCGACCTGCTCGTTCGCATCGGCCCAGCCAACGAGGCCGCGTTCCTCGCGCACCTTGCGGATGCGCCCTGGTACCTCGCGCGTAACATCTTTTCGGTGCTCGCCCAGTTTCCGTCGATCAACAATCTGGAGCCCGTGCTCGCGGCGTTGCGTGATCCCGAGCCACGGGTGCGCCAGGAAGCGCTCCGGGCGGCACTCCGACACGCCACGGCGCGGAGCCGCGCCGTGCAGGAAGCGATCGAGATGGGCGACGCCACGATGATGCGGCTCGCATTGGGATCACTCAGCGAGGGATGTCCGCCATCGCTGATCGCGCCAGTGCTCTCGGTGCTTGGTCATGACGACGACGAGCTGCAGCTGATGGCGATCCCGCTCCTCGCCGGGAGCAGCAACCCGCTGATTGTTCCGCAGCTGCTCGGGCTGGTCCGGACGCGTGGCGGCTTCCTGCGACGTACTCGGCTGAGGTCGACGTCTCCAGTCATGCTTGCTGCACTCGAAGTGCTCGTGGCGCGCTGGTCGAATCACCGGCCGGTGGTGCCGGTACTTCAACTTGCCGCGCGTTCGAACGACCCCGAGGTACGCAACGTGCTTGGGGGCGGACAATGAGCGCAGCGATCCGCTTCCTGCATGCCTTCGCGCAGGCACTCTCCACGCTATCGCTGTATTCACCCGGGCATCCCGCCACACGCCGCACCACCGAGTCTGCATGGCGCGCGCTGCACGCACTGCTTGTGGTTGATCCGCGCCCGGTATTCTTCTTCCTTGGTGGCGCACCGGTGTTCGCGGGACGTGCGCTGCACGAACTCAGGGACTGGCCCTGGAGTCGCCGTCTCGCCGCAGCCGGTGTGCAGCGGATCGAATTTGACGAGCGCCTATCGGTGGATGGCATCGCACAACTCTTCGACCGCCTGATGGCCCGCCTCAACTCGGAGAACAGCGCCGTCGATGAGACGCTGGCATCGATCGATGGAGTGCTGTTCGGTGCAGTTGCGGTGCAGGACGAGGTCGAGAGTGTTGACGAGGGTCCCGGAGCCGCGATCGTCGAGGGGAGCAAAGAGCTCCAGGTGGATCTTACGGATGAACTCGAGGCGATGAGCTACGTGCGTCGCCAGGCGGCCCTCGGGGTGGTAGCGCGGGGCGAAGCCGATGCGATCGTCCGGATCCTGGGCGCCCTGCTCGACGAACATGTGCTGCCACAGGCCGCGCCGGGCAACGCGGCGTACCCGGTGCTGCATGCGGTGAACACCGCACTGCTTGCGATGTCGGCGGCGAGCTGGGCGGAGATGGATGGTGACGCGAGGCATCGGGTCGGATTCGCGGCGCTGCTGCACGATATCGGCATGACCTGCCTCCCCGAGGGGCTGGGTGAGCAGGCGTCGCTGACGGTCGATGAGCGCTTGGCGGTCGAGACCCATACCACGCTTGGGGCCCGACTTCTGCTGGAGAGCGGGGGCGCCGGTCTGGCGCTCGCCGCCACGGTTGCCTATGAGCACCACCTCCGGGTCGACGGCGGCGGATATCCGACGCGCCACTTTCGCATCGCGCCGCATTGGGTGAGCAGCCTGGTTGGCGTGGCATCCGGATTCGTTGCGCTCCGTTCGGCACGTCCCTACCGGCCGGCGTGGTCGGCGGAACGAACGCTGGGCTACCTCGAGGACGGTGCGGGCACGGTGTTCGACGCCGAGTCGGCGCGGCTCGTCGCCGCATTGGTCCGACCCGGTTGACCGCGAAGGGCTGAAGCGGTCAACCAGAGTGCTGCGAGCCAGAGCAGGTCGGCGGCCGCCTTCCGTCCGGCTGCGCTCGGTGTGATCATCCTGTCCATGTCCCCTCGGGTCCAGATCGCGCTGGCTGCGCTCCTCTTTTCCACTGGTGGCGCAGCGATCAAGGCGGCCCACTTCAGCGGGTGGCAGGTTGCGTCACTGCGGTCAGGGGTCGCAGCGATCGTCCTCTTGGTGGCGTTGCCCAGTGCACGCCGCGGGATGACGTGGCGCGCCGCGCTGGTGGCGCTGGCGTATGCATCCACGCTGGTCAGTTTTGTGCTCGCCAACAAGCTCACGACCAGCGCCAACGCGATCTACCTCCAGTCCACGGCACCGCTGTACCTTCTCCTGCTCGGGCCGTTGTTGCTGCACGAGCGCATCACCCGCCGCGACATTCCAGTGATTCTCGCGGTCCTGGGCGGACTTGCGCTGGTCTTTCTCGGCGCCGACGTGGCGACCACGACAGCGATCGACCCCCAGCGGGGCAACTTGATCGCGCTGGTGAGCGGGGTTTCGTACGCGTTGATGCTGTGTGGCCTGCGCTGGCTCGGACGGGGCGGCGACCTGCGCGGCGAAGGGATTGGTGCCGTGGTGCTGGGCAATGCCTTTGCCTGCGTCGTTGCGCTGCCGATGGCACTGCCGCTGGGCGCGCATGGAATGATCGACTGGACGGTGATCGTGTATCTGGGTGTCTTCCAGATCGGGGTGGCGTATCTACTCGTGTTGCGCGGATTGCGTCGGGTCGGCGCGCTGGAGGCATCGTTGCTGCTGCTGGTGGAGACAGCCCTCAACCCGGTCTGGTCATGGCTGACGCTCGGTGAGACGCCATCGGCGCTGGCCCTGGCGGGTGGTGCACTGATCGTGGGGGCGATGGTGTTGCAGTCGGTGCGTGCGCCGGCTGTGTCGGTCGAATCGCCGGCGGAGGTGGTGTGAGCCGTGACGCCGCGCTGATCGAGACGGTCCGCGTGATCGGAGGCCTCGCGCCGTTGTGGCCGCTCCACGTCGAACGCCTTGAAGAGGGTGCGCGTGCGCTGCGGATCACGCTCTCCACCCTCGACCGTCCAAGCGGTGGCGCCGATCGCGTGGTGCGATTCGAGGTGAGCTCGCATGGCGTGCGCGTCAGTGATCGTGAGGTCGGGAGCAGCGGGCCGATCGCGCTGAGTACCTCGCAAGCCAATCATCGGGGATATCCGTACAAGGTCACTGACCGAGCGTGGCTTGACGCCGCTGGCATGATTGCACGCGCGCATGAGGCGGACGATGCGCTCCTGCTCGATGTGGACGGACTGGTCGTCGAAGCGTCGATCTGGGCGATCGGCTGGTGGGAGGGTGAGCGGTTGGTCTTCCCGCCCCTCACCCTCGGCGGGCTGCAAAGTGTGGCCCGGCGCCGTCTGGGGGAGATCGTTCGGGGCGGAACCGCGACGGCGGAACTTCGGGGGAGGGCGCTCCATCGGGTGCCGCTGGTGGCGTGTAACGCCGCACGGGGCCTGGTGCCAGTGGTTGCGCTGGACGGGTACGCGGTGCCAGCAAACCACCGTACGGCGGCTGTCGCGCGACGATTCTGGGAGCGACCCGACGCTTGACCACCCCCGCGCGGCGGAGCATTTTAGGCGACTGGGTAACGTGGTGCCCGTAGCTCAATTGGTTAGAGCGCCGCACTGTGGCTGCGGAGGCTGCGGGTTCAATCCCCGTCGGGCACCCTCTTCAGGTGCGACACGCGTGTCGCACACGCGATTGATCGAAGGTCCAACAGGTGCGACCCATGGGTCGCACGTGACATTGGTCGAAGGTCCGTAGCTCAATTGGTAGAGCACCGGTCTCCAAAACCGGGGGTTGCAGGTTCGATTCCTGCCGGGCCTGTGTGGCTATATTTGTTGGCTGGACAGGAAATCCACGCCGCTATCGTCTAGAGGCCCAGGACACAGCCCTCTCAAGGCTGGAACACGGGTTCGAATCCCGTTAGCGGTATGATGGCACCAACGTGGGACGATCGGCCCCATCGTCTATCGGTTAGGACGCGACCCTTTCAAGGTCGAGAGACGGGTTCGATTCCCGTTGGGGCTATGCGGGAGAACACAGAGCGCCTCGATAGCTCAATTGGTAGAGCACGTGACTCTTAATCACTAGGTTGCAGGTTCGATTCCTGCTCGGGGCATGGCAGTACGTCGGCGCGTCGTCACTTGGTGGCGGCGCGTTTTGCGTTGCCGAACCACCTACGCTCTCCGTCCTCCGCACGTCGCCGGGGCGATGCGCGAAATGACCCAGCATTCCCTTCGTGCGCTGCCCCGGCAATACTCCTGCATGCCCGCTCAAGACGACTACTTCCGCATCCGCGCCATCCAGCCCGCCGACAACCCTGTCGTGGCGCGCGTTATCCGAACGGTCATGCCCGAGTTTGGTGCGAGTGGTCCGGGCTTTTCGATCACCGACCCCGAGGTCGACGCGATGTACGAGGCGTACACCCGACCACAATCTGCGTTCTTCGTCGTGGAAGACACCAGCGGGATTGTCGGGTGCGGCGGCGTGGCGCACCTCGTTGACGGCGGTGCCCACACCTGTGAGCTGCGCAAGATGTACTTCCTCCCTGAAGCCCGGGGGCGCGGTGCCGGACGTGAGTTGCTCGCGCGGTGCCTGCGCACGGCCGCGGCGCTCGGGTTCACGTACTGCTATCTCGAAACCCTCGGGCACATGTACGCGGCCCAGCGACTCTACGAACGCGCTGGGTTCACGCGGCTGCCGGGTCCGATGGGAGCGACGGGGCATTTCAAGTGTGATGCGTTTTATGGGATGGAATTGGGCGCGATATCGGGCTAGCGGGCGAAGCGTGCGTCGCCCCTACGGGGTCACGTCTCGCACGTCGGGCACTCCGTTCACCATCGTCACGCGCTTTCCGCCAACCTGCACCCCATCGCCGATTCGGGTCACGTCGGGCGGTGTGCCGCGCCCGACCAGCACCACCGTCCAGAGCACGTCGCTCGTGGTGCGCGTGCGAATCTGGAACCGCCGCGTGGAGGGGTTCACGCCGGTGCCGCGGTGCGGCTTCGACCAGAGCGCCTTCTCGTCGA
>JANMSC010000265.1:0-13754 GCA_031388885.1 Gemmatimonadales bacterium
GGTCTCGAACTCGCGCTCGAATATGGCGCGATATCCGTCGATCACCTTGAGGCATCCGGTGCGGCACAGGTGCAGGCGCTGGCGGCCAGCAGCGCAGTCGGAGTCGTGCTCCCGGGCGTTACCCTGCACCTCGGGCTCCACGCGGCACCGGCCCGCGCGATGATCGACGCCGGCGCGGCCATCGCCGTTGCAACCGATCTCAACCCCGGCTCGTCGCCACTTTTTTCCACCCAGTTGGCGATGGCCCTTGGGGTGAGACTCAATGGCCTGACGCCCGCCGAGGCGCTGACCGCCGCGACCGCAAATGCCGCGGCCGCGCTCGGTCGCCAGGATGTTGGGCGGCTGCGTGAGGGTCAGTGCGCCGACTTCCTCGTGCTCGGTTCCGCCGACTGGCGCGACCTTCCTTATGCACTCGGCGGGTCACCGGTCGAGCGCGTGTTCATCGGCGGCCGGAGGATGTATCCGTGACCGGTATCGCGATTCGGTTGGACCCTTACATGGCAGGCGAAGAATCATGACCGACGTGGTGCGCATTGGCCTCCCGATCACGCTCATCGACGTGTCCCGGGTCGCACGCGACGGCGCCGTTGCGGTGTTGGCCGACGACGCTCGCGACCGGATTCACGCATCGCGTGTCTACATCGAGACGATCGTCGCTGAGGGACGCACGGTGTACGGCGTGACGACCGGATTCGGCAAGCTTTCGAACGTTCGGATCGCGCCAGCCGACGTGCGGCTGCTGCAGCGCAACCTCGTGGTCTCGCACGCGATGGGCGTGGGCGAACCATTCTCCACCGAGGTCGTGCGCGCCATGCTCCTGCTCAGGGCCCAAAGCCTGGCACTGGGCTACAGCGGTATTCGCATCGACGTCATCGAACTGCTGCTTGGCATGCTTGACGCTGGCGTGCATCCCGTAATCCCGTGTCAGGGCTCGGTCGGCGCGAGTGGCGACCTCGCACCACTGGCGCACATGGCGCTCACCTTGATCGGTGAGGGCAAGGCAGAATATCGGGGAGAGGACCTGCCGTCGATCGATGCCCTCGCCCAGGCGGGCCTTGCACCGGTGGTCCTCGAGGCCAAGGAGGGCCTCGCGCTGATCAACGGCACGCAGGCGATGACGGCGATCGGCGCACTGGTGGCGCTCGACGCGGCGCAACTCGCAACCGCCGCCGACATCGCCGGTGCCATGTCGCTCGAAGCGTTGAAGGGCACGCGGATCCCGTTCGACGTGCGTGTCACCACGGTGCGCCCGCACCCTGGTGCCGCCGACGCAGCGGCAAACGTACGCGCGATCTCGGCCGACTCGCCGATCCACGCTTCGCATGCCGACTGCGACAAGATCCAGGACGCCTACTCGCTTCGTTGCATCCCGCAAGTTCACGGTGCCAGCCGCGACGCATTCCGGCATGTGTCCGCTGTGCTGGAGCGTGAGATCAATGCGGTAACCGACAACCCATTGGTGTTCGCCGAAGATGATCTCGTGATCTCCGCCGGCAACTTTCATGGCCAGCCGGTGGCACTCGTCATGGACTATGCAAAAATCGCGATTGCCGAGCTGGCGAACATCGCCGAACGACGGATTGAGCACATGCTCGACCCCGCCGTGTCGGGCCTGCCGGCATTCCTTGCACGTCAGGGTGGGCTCCACTCGGGGTTGATGATCTCGCAGTACACCGCTGCGTCGCTGGTCAGCGAGAACAAGGTGCTCGCGCACCCGGCCAGTGTCGACTCGATCCCGACCAGCGCCAATCAGGAAGATCACGTGTCGATGGGCACGACCAGTGCGCGGCAGTGTGCAATGATCCTGGAGAATGCCCGCTGGGTCGTGGCGATCGAGGTCATCAATGCGGTCCAGGCCCTCGACTTTCATCAGCCCCTCCAACCCGGACCGGGCGTCGGTGCGGCCGTACGCCTGGTGCGCAGCGTCGTGCCCCCGCTCGACGCCGATCGCGTCATGACGGGCGACCTCGCAGCCGTACGAGAGTTGATCGTGCGTGGCGCGCTGCGTGAGGCGGTAGAGGGTGCGGTGGGGTTGTTGAATTAGCAAACAAGCGATCACGGCTCGTGGCTAAAGCCACGAGCGCAGTTAGCCCACCTCCAGCTCCCCCTTCCGCAACAACCGCTTGGCTAGTTGCAGCGCCGATCGTGTGCCGACCAACACGAGCACGTCGCCCGACTGAATCCGTTCACTCTTGCTCGGCGCGGGAATCCCCACCCCACGACGCGTGATGGCCAATACGGTGGCGCCTGTTCGACCCCGCAACCCCATGGCTGCGAGGGTTCGTCCAGCCGCGTAATCGTCCTCAACGACAGCGAACGATGTGGGCGCGCCGATGCCCGGCAACAGCTGTGTTGCGGTCATGAGTCGGTCAGCTGCCATTCGCGCGGAACCGGTCGGCATTTCTTCCGTAAACATTCCCGAGGTGCGCATCTCCTCGGTCAACTGCTCGGGTGGAAGCGCCGACCCGAGTGCAGCGATCAGCACTTCCGCACCAGCGCGCACATGACCTTCGAGGTTGGTGGCGTTGCGCCACGCTGCCACGCCCAGCGCCGCAAGCAAGGTCGTCAGCACGGCGAGGCCGCCGAATCGTGGCAGAAACGGCTCGGTGATGAACAGCAATGGCAGCCCGATCAAGAGCACGATCGTCAGCTCGATCGTGGTCACGAGCGCACGACGTGGCGCCACAGCGCGGTCGAACCGCTCCGCTGCGGGCAGCGCCAGGCCTGCCAGCAGCACGGCCATCCCGCGGGCCACGCGAAAGATTCCGAATACGAAGGGCGTGGCGAGTGCGCCTGCGACGGCCCAGACCACGACGCGCGCGACATCAGGCGTCATGTGCAGCGCGCCAACGATGCGGTCACGGATGTTGGGACCCATCACCGACATCCCGATGATCACCGCGATCAACGATGCCGTGTCGACCAGCAGCCAAAGCGCCAGGCGGCGCACCCTTGTTCCGATCGTGTGTCGCTTGGGATCGCGACGAATGTCTTCGACCCAGGTGCCGTAGAGGGCGGAATAGGTCTGGATCGGTTTCGGCAACTTGCGATCAACCCACGACGCGACGCGGTCGGACACCGCGACCATCCAGGGCGTCGACAACATCGTAATGGCCGACACGGCAACAGCGACCGGATAGAGAAACTCGCGGACCCCACCAGCGGCGATGCCAACCGCGGCGATGATGAACGAGAACTCACCGATCTGTGCCATGCTCATCCCGGCGCGCACCGCGCTGCGTGAGCCCTGCCCGGCGAGAAACGACCCGACGCTCACCGCCACTACCTTGCCCACGAGCACCACGGCGACGAACACCACGATGGCAACCCATTGTTCGGCGAGCACGGCCGGCTCGATCAACATGCCCACCGACACGAAGAACACCGCGGCAAACACGTCGCGCACCGGGCGCACGAGATCCATCACGAGGTGCGACTTGCCCGACTCACTGATCAGTGAGCCCGCGATGAAGGCGCCGAGTGCCACCGAGTAGCCGAGGTAGTTGGCTAGTAGCGCGAAGAGGAAGCAAAGGCCGAGGCTGGCGACGATCGTGGTTTCAGGACGTTTCAGTCGCACGATGAAGCGCATGACGCGTGGAATCACCAGCAGACCGGCGACCACCCAGATCGTCACCAGCGTTGCGAGCCGCGTTCCCGTTTCGAAGAGCGTGCGCGGCTCACCTTCGACAGACGGGCCGAACGATGCGACGGCCGCGAGGACGAGGATCGCGACGAGATCCTCGACGATCAGCACGCCGAACACATGATCACGCAGCTTGCGAGGCACCCCGTGGTCCTCGAACGTTCGTGCGATGATCGTGGTGCTCGAGATCGCGATCATCGCCGCGGCGACGATCGCCTCGCGACCCGACCACCCGAGCATCCGCGCGGCCGCCAGGCCGAGCAGCGCCATCAGCGACACGTCGATCGCCGCCGTGATGCCCGCGCCCGCGCCGACCCGGACCAATCGCCTGATCGAAAACTCGAGCCCGATGGCGAACAACAGCAGGATGATGCCCAGCTCGGCGAGGACCTCGGTGGTCGCGGGGTCTGCGACGAGGGGGAACACCGTAACGTTGGGGCTCACCAGGAGACCGGCCAGCAGATAGCCGAGGATGACCGGTTGCCTGAGGCGCTGGAAGACGACCGTGGTGACGGCCGCAGTACAGAGAACTAGCGCGAACGTGGTGAGAAACTCGCCGGCGCCGTGCACTACTCGCCACCCTCGGCAGACGCGGTGGTCGGGCCAGCCGGCGCAGCCACACCACCCATCGCAATCGGTCGCCACGCGATCGCTTCCCATGCCGCGTCGAGGGTGGCGCTCGCGTGCGGATGCGTTGCGCTCCACTCTCGGGTCGTCACTTTATCGATCGCAAAGCTTACCAGCGTCAACCAGACCGAGGTCCAGAGTTCCACTACGCCGGCACGTACGCTCCCCTCCTGCTTGCCGACCGCGATCAGGTGCTCGAGCGTCTGTCGCAGTTCCTGACCCGCTGCGCGGGATGCGTCATCGAGTTCGCGGGTGTCCCGCCAGAGCAGAAGCAGCCGGGCCCGTGGCGGGTCGCGCTCTGCCACCTCAAGCCAGCGCCGGCCGAGCTCGCCGAGTCGATCCCCCACTGGACGCGCCGGTCCGTCGGACAGGCTGCGGACCAGGTCGAGGCCCCAGCGCTGTGTTTCCTGATAGGCGGCGTTGAGCAGCGCCTGCTTGCTCGGGAAGTGGCGATAGATCGTCCCTTCCGCGACCCCCGCCCGCTTGGCCAACAGCGGGGTGGTGGTGGCGTGGTAGCCGACGGTGGTGAACAGGTCGCGGGCCGCCTCAAGCAGGCGGTCGCGCGTGGTGTTGGCCGCTTCGGACAATCGATCCTCGCGTGCGATGGGTCCCGCCCGGGGGCGGGTTATTTTTGGGCCGGAACAGAAGCCCCGAACAGAGGATAGCTCAGGATGAAGATGCTCGTACTCGGCGCCGGACTGCAGGGTTGCGCGTGTGCCTTCGATTTGCTCAATGACCCCGAAGTCACCCAGGTCACCCTGGCTGACCTCCAGCCGGAGCGAATGGCGCGCTTCCTGGCGCGTCGGGAGGACGCGCGGCTTCGCCCGGTGGCGCTCGACGTGACAGACCACGCCGCCGTGCTCGAACTGATGCGCGGTCACGACGCCGTGTTGAGCGCGATTCCGTATTACTTCAACGGTCCGATGGCAACGCTCGCGGTTCAGGCGGGGTGCCATTTCGCGGACCTCGGTGGCAATACCGAGATCGTGATGGAACAGAAGCGGCTCGAAACGGAGGCGCACGCGAAGGGCCTGTCGATCATGCCCGACTGCGGCCTCGCGCCGGGGATGGTCAACATCCTCGCGGCCGAGGGAATTCGTCGGCTCGATACGGCGGACCGCGTGCGGATCTACGTTGGCGGGCTGCCGCAACACCCCGAGCCACCACTCAATTATCAGATCGTCTATTCGCTCGAGGGTGCACTCGATTACTACACCACCGCATCGTGGATCCTCCGTCATGGTCGGCGGGCCGAGGTGGATGCATTGAGCGAACTCGAGTCGGTGGCGTTTCCGCAGCCTGTTGGGACCCTCGAGGCGTTTCACACGGCCGGTGGCATCTCGACCATGCCGTTCACGTGGGAAGGCAAGGTGCGCGAGATGGAATACAAGACGCTGCGCTATCCCGGCCACGCCGACCTGATGCGCGCGGTGCGCGAGATGGGGCTGCTTGGGAAGGAACCCATCATGGTGAAGGGCCAGAAGGTCGTGCCGCGGGACGCGTTCATTGCGGCGGTGTCGCCACAGCTCACCAAGCCCGAGGGTCGTGACCTCGTGGCGTTGCGCGTGATCGCCAGCGGGACCAAGGATGGCAAGCCACGCACGACCACGTTTGACCTGATTGACTATTTCGACGAGAAACACGGCATTTCCGCGATGATGCGCACCACCGGCTACTCGCTTTCACTCACAGGTCTCACACAAGCACGCAAGCAGGTCATCCGGTTTGGCGTCACGACGCCTGACGAAGGGATGCCGTTTGATCGGTACGTTGCCGGCATGAAAGCGCGCGGGGTGTTGATCAGGGAATCGTAGGACACCATGAACGACGCGGAGTACCGCACGCGCGTGGGCCACGGATTCATCCTGGGTGTTTCGCTGCCGCTCATCCTCGGTGCAGCCGGGTTGGCCGTCGCTGGCGCCACGGCGGGCGGCATGGGCTGGGACCAACTCGCCAGCGCCTCGCCCATCTCGGCCAGCGCGCCGGGGCGATCGTCCAGTTGAATCGCGAGATCTTTCATGATGCCCCCCCGTTGGGAGCCCGCTGGACCGTTGCCTCATGCCGAATCGTGAAGTTGCACGAGTTGGCGATGAAGCACCGCTCGTGCGCCACCACGTGAAGTTGCGCCACCAGTTCCGCGTCACTGCCCTCGTCAATCGTGACCCGCGGCCGGAGCACGACCTGATCAAACTTCCCACCGCCCACACCATCCATCGCCATTGTGCCCTCCGCATCATCTTCATACGCCAGCACCCGGATGCCCGCGCGCGCGGCAAGCGACAGAAAAAAGAGCATGTGACACGCTGCGAGCGATGCCACGAACAAGTCCTCCGGGTTGTGCCGGGTCGGGTCGCCGCGAAATGAAGAATCCGACGACCCAAGCAAGTCGGGCTTGCCGTCGACAGCCACGGTGTACTCACGCCCATAGCCAGTGTAGGTCGCCGTGCCCTGTCCGGTGTTGCCGGTCCAGACCAGCCGGGCTGCGTATTGGTGGCGTTGTGCCGTCATTGGTGCCTGGCCTCAATTGGAGCGCCGCAGGTAGAATCGAGAACAAGGGTTCGCTACTTCGGATGACTCGCGACCGCCCTTGACGCAGGTCGTTATTGTACTGAATCGTACCAAAGAAAAATAGCCGCCGCGCGGTGTCCTGAACGCCTTCGCTGCAATTGATTGGTCGCGCGGCGACGTACTTTTCACATCGACCCTCGACTATACCTCACAGCAGATCCTCTACCTCTCTGTGGCGCAGTGCCTCGGCGTGCGCGTGGTGACGACGCACAGGGCAAGCGTTGTCGCCAGCTGACACTGTGACACGAAGCCTCCGTGCTGAATGTCGACCCGTGAGAGCTACCGTAGCAATCCCAGGATGACTTCGATGAGGATCAGCGCCACGATGGCGATCTCCAGCGCCTCGCTGCGACGCGCTTGCGCCTCGGCGTTGAGCATGTTGTACGTCTCGCGAATGATCGTCAACTTGCGGTCGATTCCGGTTCGCCAGGCGCGACCGCGGAAAATCTCCAACGCGGCGGCGTACACCTTGGCGAGGTACACGTCGTCCGTGACCTTCAGCGCGTTCTCGACGCGCTCGACCAACTCCGTGGAATCTGCAACCAGCGTCTGCAGGTCGGATAGCACGTGGGCGAATCGTCGGCTCGGGAACGCGCGTGGCCCCACCCGGGCCTGGGCCACGCGCTGGTACATTCGCGGCAACTCGGCATCGAGCATGGCGTCGTAGTAGCGGAGCTCCAGCAGTTGGGCGTTGGCGAACTCCAGCACGAACTGCACGTCGGTGTCCCCGGCGACCGGGTCGGCGATCAGCGCGTTATCCCACGTCAGGACGGCGAGATCGTCGCCGTAGTACGAGAAGCGATGCGGGATCAGGTCCCGTCGCGCGTCGGCGGCGAGTGGCCGGGATTCGTTCAGCAGCAGTGGCACGACGTCGGCATCGGTCAGCGCGTCAGCGGGAAGCACCGGCGCGCCGGCGCGGGTCAGGGCTGTCAGCCGGTACACCACGTACTCTTCGCTCACCGGAGCGAGCAGCGGGCGCTTGATTGCCGGTGCAACGCGATCGCGCAACAGTTGCAGGTGACCGTCCATCAACGTCGCAATTGTGGTATCGCTGTTGACCGCATTCCCAAAGGCGCTGAATTGCGCCCAGTTGAGCTCGTCGGGCGCAGGCACCGTGACACGAAGCGAGACAACCCCGAAATCAAAGAGACGAGCGCTCACCTTGGCGGCGCAGTGCTGGCCGTCGATCACGAGTGACGCGTCACCGAGCACCACGCTGATCGGGGGGTTCGGTATGTGGATCGCCTGAGCCTCGCCATGCAGTGGACGCACGCGCTCGGGCGCACTCGCCGCCAACAGTTCGAGGGCACGGTCGAGGCTGATTTCGTAGCCGACGTCGAACAGCCGATAAACTACGGCCGCTCCGCGGACGTGCAGGTCGCCGGGCAACTCTACCACGCCCATCCGCTGGCGACGTACCACCGGGTGTCGCCGTTCGCACGCGCTGCAGTGAGCGAAAGCTGCGCGTTACGCAACAATCGCACTGCTACCCCGCCACCCGCGCCAAGAGTCCAGCGCTCGAGCGTGAGCCGCAGGTCGCCGTCGTCGATCGTGCTGCCCGGCACGGGATCGACCAGCGGTGACGGATCCCGGAATACCCGACCGGCGTCAACAAAACCAAGCAACGTGACAGCCCCGATGTTACCGAAGTTCATCAGGTCCTGGCGCACCTCTGCCGCGGCGAGCAATACCCCGCGCCCCACCAGCTCACCCACGCCGAGGGCCCGGTGCGAACGCGACCCGCCGAGAACCGTGAACGGCTGCTCCCACGCCGGCATCTCGTGCAGGATCGCCGCCGCCTGCGTTCTTGAGATAGCGCGTAAGCCGAGCCGTGCGGTCAGGCGCGTGCCCTCACGCGGCGACATCCATCCATTGGCGAGGGCATACCCGCCGGTGTAGCCATCGCCCGCCCCACCCACGAACAGGCCGGCCTCGATCAGTGCGCCGCGGCGCGTATCGAACTCACGGTCGCGCAGGTCGAGCACCAGCGCGCCACGCACCTGGAGGTCAGTCTGCGCCAGCGGATAGTCATAGCGATCGAAAAATGAAAATTGACTGCCCCCGAAATCTGATGCGTCAGAACTCACCCGGACGGCAAAATGCAACGGCCCGCGGAGGCTCCGGGTGATATCGACCCACCCATTGACTCGTTCCCGTTCGAGTGAATCGGATGCCACGCCGAAGTGGCCCTCCCACCCGGCCTCGAATGCTCCCGCGAGGCGCCAGCCCTCCGCGATCCGCGGGAAGTCGGCACGAGAGCGGAACACCCGGCTCCCACGCGTGGAATAACCGGCCTCGAACGAAAGCGCGGCTCGGAGCGACACGCGATCGTCATGCGCGGCCTGCCGAAACCTGACGAGGCGGGCCAGGACCATCACGCCGTCATTGGGCGACGCGGTGAGATAGGGGAAGTACGACGTGCGCCACGGCGGCCACGTGCGGCCTGCGCCATCGTCCTGTGCGGCCAGCGGTCCGGCTAGGGTCGCGACCACTGCAAGCCGGCAGAGCGCACCAACGAACTGCTTCATGGATAGAGAACGGCGGTGTCTTCGATGCGGGCGCCTTTCTCGTCGGCAACGGCAAACCTGGCGCGGAAGAGCGACGCGGCGCCGTACTGGCCGTTCTTGTTCACCGCGTAGAACTGGAGTCCAAAGGCCGGCTTGCCGTCGGCTCGCAGCAACCGCGGTGGCGTCATCGCGACCACGCGACGGAGCGTCTCGAGGGCCGCGTCCTTGGGGTGCATTCCACGCCGCATGTGCTCGACGGTCAGGAACCCACCGCAGACCATGATGTAGACTCGCCCCGCCCGGTCGACCCCGCCGCACCGATATCGTTGTCAGTGTACTGACCCGCGCCGATGATCGGTGAGTCGCCGACCCGCCCCGGAATCTTCCAGGCGAGTCCACTCGTTGTCGTGACCGACGAGATGTCGCCATTGGGCGCAACGACGTTCATGTTGATCGTTCCGGTCGGGCGCACGGACATGCGTTCGCTGCTGGGAACGTTCAGGTAGTCGTCATCGGGGCCACGATTGGCTCGCCACGTCAACCATGCATCGCGCGATTCAGGCGTCAGCAGGTCCTCGACCTTGAAGCCGTATGACAACGCAAATCGCTGCGCGTCCTTCCCAACCAGCATGATGTGGTTGGTGTACTTGAGTATCAGGCGTGCGACTTCGCTCGGCGTCTTGATTCCCTCGAGCGCACCAACCGCGCCGGCACGCCTTGTCGGACCGTGCATGCACGACGCGTCGAGTTGGACCACGCCCTCTTCGTTCGGCAGTCCGCCATAGCCGACCGAATTGTCGCGGGGGTCGAGCTCCTGGATCTTCACCCCTTCGACGGCGGCATCGAGCGTGTCGCCGCCACGCAGGACGAGCTCGACCGCGCGGGCCACGCCGCGAATCCCATTGGACGACGCGATCGCCACCGGATGGCTCGGCGGACGCCGAACGACGGTGGGCGCGGCAACTGCTCCCGCGGGGGTGAGGCCCGAGCCAGCAACTGCCGCGCCGGCAGCGCCAAGAAACGTGCGACGGGAGACCGTGGTGTCGGACATTGCGGATCCTGGAAGGCGAGTACAAGGAATGTCTATAGATTTCCTCCCCATGTCATCTCCCCGAAGGCCACGGCTCGACCCGGCGATCTTCAACCTCCCGGTCGACAAGATGCGGGCGGGCTACTACTCCGATAAGTATTTCGTCCGTGCCCGCGACATGCTGCGTGCCGACGGGCACTCGCCCCACGTGACCGTGCAGGTGTTTGGCAAGGCCGACGCCTTTCTCGGCGGGATCGACGAGGCGATCGCGATCCTCAAGCTCTGCAGCGACGACTGGGGCGAACTCGAAGTGCGCGCCCTCCATGACGGCGATCCGATCTGCCCCTGGGACGTGGTGCTCGAAATAGAGGGGCCCTACAACGATTTCGTGCACCTCGAGACGCTCTACCTCGGGGTTCTGGCCCGGCGCACCCGCGTTGGCACCAACACCCACCACGTGGTTGCAGCCGCCCGACCGAAGGACGTGATGTTCTTTCCGGCACGGCACGATCACTGGCTGGTCCAGACAGGCGACGGGTATGCCGCCCACATCGCCGGGGCGATCGGTGTGTCCACCGACGCGCAGGCGTCATGGTGGGGCAGCGAGGGCATCGGTACGGTGCCTCACGGACTGATCGCGGCCTACGGCGGCGACACCGTGGTCGCGTCCAGAAAATTTCTGGAGCACATGCCGGAAGACATCCGCCTCGTCACGTTGGTGGATTTCGACAACGATTGCGTCGGCACCTCGCTGCGGCTCGCGGAAGCGATCGGGCCGCGACTCTACGGTGTGCGTATCGACACCAGCGAGATGCTGGTTGATGCCTCGGTGATTCCGATGATGGGGCGCGTCAAACCCACCGGCGTCAACCCGCAGTTGGTGCACAATGTGCGCGATGCGCTCGACCGCGCCGGGCACCACGACGTCAAAATCGTCGTGTCCGGCGGGTTCACCGCGGCGAAGATCAATGCCTTCGAGGCGCTCGGCGTTCCCGTCGACACATATGGCGTGGGATCATCGCTCTTCGAAGGACGCTTCGATTTCACCGCAGACGTCGTGATGCTGGACGGAAAACCGTGCGCGAAAGTCGGCCGAGGGTACCGTCCGAATCCGGCACTGACGACCGTCGAATGATTCCCCGTCGAACGATATTCTGGGACGTCGACACCCAGATCGACTTCATTCTGGCAACCGGTCGGCTTGCCGTGCCCGGCGCCGAAGCGATCGTGCCGGCGCTCGCCCGCCTGACCTCACATGCCCACGCGAACAACATCCGGATTGTGGCGAGCGCAGACGACCACGACGTCGGTCATGCCGAGATTGTCGATGCCGACAGCGCGAACTGGAAGACCACTTTTCCACCGCACTGCATGCGCGGCACCGCAGGCCAGCGGAAGATTCCGGAGACCACGCTGCGTGATCGGGTGCTGATCGAGCCCGTGCCGTTCGACGACGACGAGATTACAGCCCTCGTGCGCGAGTCCGTCGGTGACATCTTGCTTCACAAGCCGGGGCTCGATGTGTTCCGCTGGAATCCGAATGCCGCCGCCGTGCTGCAGACGCTCGCACCGGACCGGATCGTCCTCTACGGCGTGGCGACGGATTTCTGCGTCGCGGCTGCGGTCGATGGCATCAGGCGCCTGCGACCCACGGCGGAACTGGTCGTGGTGTCTGATGCGATCGGCGCGATCGATGCCGCCCGGGGCGACCTGCTTTGCGCCACGTGGGCATCGCAGGGTATCACGTTGCGCACCGCAGTCGAGATCACCGCGTGACGCTTACGGGCCGCTTCTTTCTGCCAGGCCCCGTCGAGGTACACCCCGACGTGATGGCGGCGATGCAACGGCCGATGATCGGCCACCGCTCGCCGCCAGGGTTCGAGCTTGCTGGACGGGTACAGGTCGGGTTGCAACACGTATTCCAGACGCGGCGCCCGGTCATGCTCGCGACCGGCTCGGCGACAGCGATGATGGAGGCGGCGATTCGCAGCGGCGTGCGCGAACGCCTGCTCGCGGTGGTCGGCGGCACGTTTGGCGAGCGCTTCGCGATGATCGCCGAACACTGCGGCAAGGAAGTTGTGCGCTTGCATGTGCCGCGTGGTTCGCCGCTCGAACCAGAGCTGCTTGCAGCGTGCCTCGACGGTCCGCCGGTCGACGCAGTGTCGCTGGTGCATTCCGAGACGTCGACTGGCGTGCTCGAACCCATCGCCGAGCTGCTCCCCTTGCTTCGCAATCTCAGCGATGCCGTCACGATCGTCGACGCGGTCACATCAATCGGCGGGATCGATGTACCGATCGACGACTGGAACGCCGATTTCGTCGTGGCCGGTTCACAGAAGGCCCTCGGGCTTCCGCCGGGCCTCTGTTTTGGCGTGGTGAGTGAGCGGTTTCTCGAGCGTGCGCGCACGGTCGCGGAGCGCGGCTTCTATCTCGATGTCGTCGCCATCTACGACTCCACCATCGCGTCGCAGTTTCCGCAAACACCCGCGTTGCCAGTCGTGAACGCACTCGAATGCCAGCTCGCCCGCATCGCTGCGGAAGGGCTCGAGGCACGATGGGCACGTCACCGTGCGATGCGGGAGCGCATCGAACAATGGGTCGAGTCGCACGGCCGGTGCACCATTGTGGCGCCGTCAGGGCGTCGCTCCGACACGGTGACCGCTTTTCGCCTCCGCGACGGTCTCTCCGCCAACGCGATTGCTGCGGAACTCGCCGCGCTCGGTTGGCAAGTCGCCGTTGGGCTCGACCACGACACCGACCGGATGATCCGGATCGGGCACATGGGCGACTTGCTTCCCGAGCAACTCGAACCGCTGTTCGACGTCCTCCTCCCGAGGCTCTGATGGATTCGGATCAACTGCGTCGCACTCCCTTCGGATCGTACTTCCTGCGCGGGCTCGCGATCACGCTCCCGGTCGCGTTGACACTCTGGGTCGCGTGGCGAGCCGTGCGCTGGGTCGATTCGTGGCTCGGTGTCCCGATCCCGGGCGTGGGCCTGTTGATCGTCATCGTGATGCTGATCGTCATCGGCGCACTCGCGACCAATGTGTTCGCTCGTGCCGCTGGTGCCACGCTCGACCATGTCTTCGAGCGGCTTCCGTTCATCCGGCTACTCTACACTGCGGCCAAGGACCTGATGGGTGCGTTCGTGGGTGAGAAGCGCCGGTTCAACCGAGCCGTCCGGGTGCAGCCAGACCCCACTCTCGACCTCTGGTTCCTGGGCTTTGTCACCGCCGACGACCTCGGCCGGCTCGGCCTCGAGGGCTACGTCGCGGTCTACCTGCCCCAGTCGTACAACATCGCCGGCAACCTCGTGCTCGTCCCAGCCAGCCGGGTCGTCCCGGTGGCTGTGGATGGTGCCGACCTGATGGCCTTTATC
>JANMSC010000268.1:0-3473 GCA_031388885.1 Gemmatimonadales bacterium
GCTTCCAGAGGAGCCCCGAACGCCGCGGCCAGCAAGACGATGAGCGCAACGATCGCCGTACCAACGATCATGTCCTTGCCGATGATGTCGGGATAAAACCGGACGCCACCCTGCTTGGTGGCCGCGTAAGCCTCGCGGTAATACGCGGGGTAGGCTGGATCGCTGGTGCTCCGGGGCGCCCCATCCTCGAGGGCCCGGGTCGTCGGAGCGATGCCTTGGCGGACTACGGCGACAATATGGAGCACAATGAGGAGGACCAATAGCGCCGGCAGCCAGAGGACGTGAAACGCGTAGAAGCGGCTCAAGGTGGCGGCCCCGAGGTCGGCCCCACCCCGAAGCAACAACACCAGTTGGCCTCCAATCACCGGGGTGGTCCCGGCGATACTGGTGCCGACCTGCGTCGCCCAGTAGGCCTTCTGGTCCCAGGGAAGCAGGTACCCCGTGTAACTGAACGCCAGCACAACGCCGAGGAGCCCCACTCCCACCAGCCAGTTCGCCTCGCGCGGGTATTTGTAGGCGCCCATCGCGAAGACGCGCACCATGTGAGCGAGGATCAGCACGACCATCGCGCTCGCTGCCCAGTAATGGATTCCCCGCAGGAGCTGACCCCCGGGTACCTGGGTCTGGATGTACCGGACGCTGTCGTACGCGTGATCCGGCGAGGCGGAGTAGAAGGTGGCCAGCACCACTCCGCTCACCACCTGCACGGCGAACACCGTGAACGTGGCGCTCCCAAGGGTGTGCCACCAGGTCAGTCGGTCGGGGACTTCTCGATCGAGCAGCGTGCGGCGCAGCCCCGTGAGATCGAGGCGTTCGTTCAGCCAACCGGAAATCCGGCTCATCGCGGGCCCCGGCTCACGAGACGGCCACCTTGTCTGCAATACCCGCACGGAAGTTCTGGTAGGCGGCGTAGAGCACGCCGCTCTCCACCTTGGTCTCGAGGGTATCAAGGGGGCGGGGCGGCGGCCCGTCGATCACCGTGCCGGTCTTCAGATCGAAGAGCCCATGGTGGCAGGGACAGTGGAAGATCCCTTTGTCTTTTTCGAAGCCGTAACTGCAGGCGAGGTGGGTACAGTACCCGTTGTATACCGTGAACGACTCGTTGTCGTCGGTGTAGATCCACACCCCGCGGAGGGTCCGCGTCTCTACCCAGGCGTCGTTCACATCCTCGGAGAAATCAACGCGGGTGGGCACTCCGGGTTCGATCTGGTCCGCCTCACCAAGTGCTATCCAGTTGGTGCGCTTCTCACGTCGGGCAAGCGGGGCCAGGAAAGCCCGAAGTGATGGCCAACCGACGAGAGCGCCACTCAGCGCGGCGCCCACGCCCGTGGCCCAGCGAAAAAATCTTCGACGCGAAGTGCTCACCGAGTGCCCTCCCCTGAATCGAAAATCGGCAAGATGTCGCCGACCCTTCGTTTCGCTGGGTGCGAAACGGAAACCTAGGCGCCCTGTTTGACGGCTGTCTGAATCGTGGATGAAGGTTTCTTCAAGCCGCCTGTGGCGGCCCCGCGCCACCCGCCTCGAACGCTCGCACCTCTCGCTCCTTCCAGAGCGAATAGATCGCCGGAATCACCACGAGGGTCAGCACGGTGCTGCTGATCATCCCACCGACCATCGGGGCCGCGATCCGCTTCATGACGCTCGCGCCAGCTCCCGAGCCCCACAGAATGGGAAGGAGGCCCGCCATGATCGCCGTCACCGTCATCATTTTTGGGCGCACTCGTTCCACGGCACCTTCCATGACTGCCTCGTAGAGGTCACGCAGGGTCGGTCGACGTCCGGTGGCGCGCCTCGTCGCCCAGGCGTGATCGAGGTAGATCAGCATCACCACACCGGTCTCGGCCGCGACTCCAGCGAGGGCGATAAAGCCAATGGCGACCGCCACCGACCAGTTGTAGCCAAGCAACCAGATGAGCCAGATCCCGCCCACCAGCGCGAAGGGAAGGGAGAGCATCACGATCAGTGCCTCGCCCACACTTTTGAAATTGAAGTAGAGGAGCAGGAAGATGATCGCGAGTGTGGCCGGGATGACCAGCTTCATCCGCTCCTTGGCGCGCTGCATGTATTCGTACTGCCCGCTCCACGCCATGGTGTAGCCGGGGGGCATGGTCACTGCACGCTCCACTTGCCGCTTGGCGTCGGCGACATAACCGCCGATGTCCCGTCCGACCACGTCCACATAAACCCAGGCAGTCGGCTGGGCGCCCTCGGTGCGCACCACCATCGGACCTGCGACCTGCCGGATGGTCGCGATCTGTCCCAACGGGACGTATGCCTCCGCACCGGCGGTAGACCCCGTCGCGCCCTCCGGCATCCCGCCAGCGGATGCCCCGGCCTTCCCGAGGCCGTGCAAGGATGGGATCAGAACGGAGGCGAGCCGCTCAGGATTGTCGCGCAGCTCCTGCGGGTAGCGGATCCGCACTCCGTAGCGCTCGCGTCCTTCGACGGTCTGTGTGATCACCATGCCACCCACCGCCGTCGCGATGACGGTCTGCACGTCGCCCACATTGAGGCCATGGCGCGCCGCGGCCGCCCGGTCGATGTCGATGTCGAGGTAATACCCAGACACCGCCCGCTCAGCGAAGGCGCTCCGGGTGCCCCGGACCATCTGGACCGCGCGTTCAACTTCCTTGCCGAGTCGCTCGAGCTCGGCGAGGTCGGGTCCGAAGATCTTGATTCCCACGGGCGTACGGATGCCGGTGGCGAGCATATCGATCCGCGCCTTGATCGGCATCGTCCAGGCGTTGGTGATGCCGGGGAGCCGGACGGCCGAGTCCATCGCCGATACCAGCGCGTCGTACGTCATGCCGTCGCGCCATTCCGACTCGGGCTTGAGCGTGATCGTGGTCTCGATCATGTCGAGCCCGGCCGGATCGGTCGCGGTGTTGGCGCGGCCCGCCTTGCCCCAGACGTGATCGACTTCGGGAAAACTCTTCAGGATTGCGTCCTGGACCCGGAGAATCTCCCGCGCCCGGGCCACGCTCACTCCGGGCAACGTCGTGGGCATGAAGAGAATCGTTCCCTCGCCGAGCGGCGGCATGAATTCGCCGCCGATCCGCGACCAGGGGATGAGGGTCAGCACGAGGCCGACCAGCGCCGCGCCGATCACTGGCCACCGACGTCGCAGCACGAAGGTGATGACGGGGCGATACACCGCGATCAGCCAACGGTTGATCGGGTTGGCCCGCTCCCGGTAAATCTTGCCCCGGATGAAGAGTCCCATCGTGACCGGGACGAGGGTCACCGACAGGAGGCTTGCCGCCGCCATCGCGAAGGTCTTGGTGAAGGCGAGCGGCTTGAAGAGCCGTCCCTCCTGCCCTTCGAGGGTGAACACCGGCAGGAACGACACCGTGATGATCAGGAGCGAGATGAATAGTGCCGGGCCGACCTCCTTCGACGACTCACGAACCACGGTCCACCGCTCGGCCGCAGTCAGGATCGACGAATCGACCGACCGACCCTCGCTGCTTCGC
>JANMSC010000307.1:0-14229 GCA_031388885.1 Gemmatimonadales bacterium
GGCGACGAGTCCTCCGATCATGGTGAAGAGTGCGCGCACCCTTGTCCGCTCCCCTGTTCGAGTCGTATTCCGTGACGATTGACCACCGATCGTCACCACTCCTCGAACGCGAACGACTTGACTTCGACGGCGCGTCCCACCAGCTTGGGTCAACATGAACAGACTCGCCTTCCGCCATCACGCACATCATCACCACGGGATTCCCGGGGCGGGTTGATGGCGTGTAGCCGGTAACGGACAGCACGAAACACTCAACGCCGACCCTTGGTCGGCGTTCGTGTTTTCCGAATGGGAAGCCAGCGCTGGTCACGGGTCGAGGAGAACCAATGAACCTCGATGTGGACACTGGCATCCTTCGGCTGGGCCTGCCGAAGGGACGGATGCAGGCGGAGATCTTCACGCTGCTTGACGCCGCAGGGCTCAAGGTGCGTGCTGGCCTCCGCGAGTACCGCCCCACCATCGTCGGCGGGGCCTACAACGTCAAGATCCTGAAGCCACAGAACATCGTCGAGATGCTTGCGGCCGGGTCGCGCGATGTCGGCTTCGCTGGCGCCGACTGGGTCGCGGAACTCGACGCCGACGTGGTCGAGGTGCTCGACACCGGCTTTGATCCGGTGGAGCTGGTCGCAGCCGCTCCCAGCGCCCTGATGCACCGCGGTCCGCTGCGGCAGCAACAGGGGCTGGTGGTGGCATCGGAGTACCCACGGCTCACGGCCGATTGGCTTGCCCGGGAGTCGATCAACGCCCGGATCGTGCACTCCTACGGCGCGACGGAAGTCTTCCCACCCGACGACGCCGACTTGATCGTCGACAACAGCGCGACCGGTGCGACGCTGCTTGCCAACGGCCTCATCGTCGTGGACCTGCTGATGCGGTCATCGACACGTCTGTACGCGCACCCTCGCTCGCTTGACGACGCGTCACGACGAAATGGCATCGAGAGCCTGACGATGCTGCTCGCATCGGTCCTTGAGGCGCGTCAGCGCGTGATGTTCGAGGTGAATGTGTCGCCTGATCGGCTCGATGCGGTGTGTGCCACACTGCCATGCATGCGCGAGCCGACCATTGCCGCGCTTCACGACGCCGCTGGCTTTGCGATCAAGGCTGCGGTGCCACGCGCCGATCTCGCCCGGCTCGTTCTGCTCGTCAAGGCAGCGGGTGGGTCGGATATCGTGATCACCTCCCTCACTCACATCGTACCATGACTGCGACCGAATTCCCCACCCCGGCGACCCGCATGGCCACCGTCGGCCAGTACGCTCCGCGCAGGCCAACGTCCCCGGTCGCACTCAACCTCGCCGGCACAGAGGGACCGGGAGACCCGCTCGACGCTGAACTCGCGCGCCGTGTCGCAGACAGCGCCACCTCGAAGTACCCCGACAGGTCGCCACTGGCTGGCAGTCTGGCGGATCACTTCGACGTCACGCCCGACCGCGTGCTCATCACCGCTGGAGCCGACGAGGCGATCGCCTGCGTGTTCAGGGCCTACCTCGAACCCGGCCGCGACGTGGTGCTGACATTGCCAACGTTCGAGATGCTGCCTCGCTATGCCGCGATGTGCGGCGCAACGATTGTGTCGGTGGCGTGGCCCGACGCGCGATTCCCGCTCGAGGCAATCATCGATGCCGTCACGCCACGTACGTCGCTGGTGGCAGTCGTGACACCCAACAACCCGACCGGCGCGGTGGCCACGATCGCCGAGCTTGTCGCAATCCATGACGCGGCACCTGGTGCGGTGCTGCTGGTGGATCTTGCATACATCGAGTACGCCGATGCTGACCCCACACCAGAGTTGCTGGGTCTCCCCCGCGTCGTCGTGGTGCGCACGTTCTCCAAGGCATGGGGCCTTGCCGGAGCACGTGTCGGCTACGCGATAGGGCACAGCGACGTGATCCGCTTGGTTGCCGCAGCCGGAAATCCGTTCCCGGTTGCTTCCCCGTCACTCGAGCTCGCCCGCAATGCCCTCCTCACGAACGGCGACGCAATGCGTGCCCGCGTCAATGCGGTCCGCGGGCGGCGGGCGCGCCTCGCGGATGCCTTCGAGGAGGTCGGCGTAGCGATCGCCCCGACCGAGGCAAACTTCGTCTGCGCCATGCCTGCCGACCCGCGCTGGCTGTGGGACGCGCTGGTGGGCTGCGGTATCGGCACGCGCCTGATCGAGGATCCGGAACCGTCGCGCGTCCGCATGACCGTACCGGACAACGACGACGCGTGCGCAAAGGTGGCAGTCGCGCTTCGCACGGTGTTCGCACCGGAGGCACTGGTCCTCGACATGGACGGCGTGATCGCCGACGTCTCGCAATCGTATCGGGCGGCAATCATCGCAACGGCAGCGCACTTTGGTGTGGTCGCCACCCAGGCCGATATCGCCCTGCTTAAGCGCGGAGGCAACGCGAATGACGACTGGCAGGTGACCGCAACGCTCGTTGCGGCGCAACGCCCTGGCACCACCCTCGAGGAAGTCACGGCGGTATTCGAGGCGCTCTTCCATGGCACCGGAAAGCGACGCGGCCTCTGGGAGAACGAGGCGCTGATCGTGGGTCCTGAAGTTCTCCGCCGCCTTGCCCGGCGCCTGCCGTTGGTGATCGCGACGGGGCGACCGCGACTGGACGCCGAGCGATTCCTCGATCGGTTCGGGATCACGGACTGCGTGACGACCTGCGTGACGCGCGACGATGGAGCGCTCAAGCCCGATCCGTTCGCGCCGCGCGAGGCGATGCGGCGCGTCGGTGCCACTCGCGGCTGGATGCTCGGCGACACACCCGATGATGTCCGTGCCGCGCGCGCGGCCAGCCTCCTCCCCCTCGGCGTCATTGCACCCGGCGACAGCGTCGCCACGATGACCGATGCCCTCCTCGGCGCCGGTGCAGCTCGCGTCATACCCACCCTCGAATCATTGGAGCAGCTTCTCCCATGAACGCCCGGATTGCAGACGTCTCGCGGGTCACGCGGGAAACCGACGTTACGGTGCGCCTGTCGCTCGACGGCACGGGTGAATCGTCGATCACCACCGGCATCGCCTTTTTCGATCACATGCTCACGGCGCTGGTGGTTCACGGCGGATTCGACCTGAACGTCGTGGTCAATGGTGACCTCTCGGTCGATGATCATCACACCGTTGAGGATTGTGCGCTCACGCTCGGCACCGCGTTCGACCGCGCCCTGGGAGAGCGGCGCGGCATTGCGCGATTCGGGTCGGCCTACGCCCCGCTGGATGAGGCACTTGCACGCGCCGTCGTGGACATCTCCGGACGACCGTTCGCACGACTCGACCTTGGCCTGCGCCGCGAGCGCCTGGGTGAACTCTCCTGCGAGAACATTCCGCACGCGCTGGCATCGTTCGCGACGGCAGCACGCATCACACTTCACGTTGACGTGCTATGCGGCGACAACGACCATCATCGTGCCGAAGCCGCATTCAAGGCAGTGGCACTCGCGCTCCGCGCTGCCGTGGCGCGCACCGGATCGGACGCGGTGCCAAGCACCAAGGGGTCGCTGGCATGAACGACCGCGTCGTGATCGTCTCAACGGGTACGGCGAATGTGGCGTCGATGATCGCAGGGCTGCGGCGCGCCGGCGCCAGTCCGGAGCGAACCGCCGACCCGGATCGTGTTGCCGTCGCCGATCGGGTCGTCGTGCCCGGCGTGGGAACGTTCGCCGCAGCGATGCAGCACCTGCGCGCGTCAGGGATGGATGACGCACTGCGCGAGCGCGTACGGGCCGGACGCCCGGTGCTCGCGGTGTGCCTGGGCCTTCAGTTGCTGGGCAAAACGAGCGAAGAGTCCCCGGGCGAACGCGGGCTCGGGATCGTCGACGGATGCGTCATCCGCCTGCCCCCCGGTGCGCGCGTTCCGCAGCTTGGTTGGAATGAAGTCGCTGCCGACGGACCCGGGCTCGTGAGGCGAGGTCACGCGTACTTCGCCAACTCGTTCTGCCTCGACCGGTGTGATGCGTCGTGGCGCGTCGTGTACGCCGACCACGGCGGACCCTTCATCGCGGCCCTCGAACGCGACGCACAGTTGGCGTGCCAGTTTCATCCCGAGTTGTCGGGCGGGTGGGGTGTGCGGTTGCTATCCCGATGGATGGCTGCGTGTTGACCCGGCGCATCATCCCATGCCTCGACACGAGCAACGGACGGGTGATCAAGGGGCGGCAGTTTCGGAATCTGCGCGACGTCGGACATCCCGCCGACCTCGCCCAGCGTTATGACGCCGAAGGGGCCGATGAACTCGTTCTGCTCGATATCACGGCGACCCGGGACGAGCGAGGCCACGCGGCCGACACGGTGCGCATGGTGCGGGACCAGCTGACCATTCCGCTCACCGTGGGCGGCGGGGTGCGCACGGTGGCGGACGCCGAGCTGCTGCTCGACAGCGGCGCCGACAAGGTGGCAATCAACAGCGCAGCCGTTGTCACGCCCGACCTTGTCGCCATGCTGGCCAACCGATTTGGGCGGCAGTGCGTCGTGGTGGCCATCGATGCCCTGCGCACCGAGGGTACCTGGGCGGTGCGCACCCGCGCGGGCTCGAGCGCAGTTCCGTGGACCGCGACGGCATGGGCCGTAAAGGCGGCGGACCTTGGCGCGGGCGAGATTCTCCTCACCAGCATCGACCGCGATGGCACCCGGGACGGATTCGACATCGAACTCCTCGCAGCGGTGAGCAAAGCCGTGTCGATCCCCGTGATCGCCTCCGGCGGCGCGCGTAGCGCGGTGGATTTTGTGGCGGCGTTCGACGCCGGCGCGGACGCGGTGCTCGCGGCGTCGATGTTTCACGATCGCGACACAACGGTCGGCGAGGTCAAGCGATACCTCGCCGGATGCGGCATGGAGATGCGCCTGTGATTATTCCATCGATTGACATTCGCGGCGGGGAAGCCGTCCAACTTGTCGGTGGACGCGACCTGGCCATCTCCGCCGGAAACCCCGCCTCCTGGCTCGAACGATTCGCGATCGCAGGCGAGGTCGCCATTGTTGACCTCGATGCTGCCCTCGGCGAAGGCGACCAGCGAGAAATCATCGCAGCGCTGTGCGCTCGCGCCGCGTGCCGCGTGGGCGGTGGCATACGGACCATCGAGCGGGCCCGATACTGGCTCGACGCGGGGGCGGGGCGCATCGTGCTCGGCACCGCGGCGGAGCCCGCGTTGCTGAGCCAACTCCCGCGCGAACGGACGATTGCTGCGCTGGACGCGATCGATGGCGAGGTCGTCGTCGACGGATGGCGTACCCACACCGGTCGCACGGTGATCGACCGGATCAGGGAACTCAAGGATCACGTCGGGGGCTTTCTGGTGACCTTTGTCGAGCGGGAAGGCCGTCTGGGCGGCATCGATGCCGATGCGATCGGTCCGCTAGTCGACGCCGCGAGCGACACTCGACTGACGATTGCGGGCGGCGTGACCTCGCCGGATGATATCGCGCTGCTCGACCGACTGGGCGCCGACGCGCAAGTCGGCATGGCGCTGTACAGCGGCCGCCTCTCGTTGGCGGACGCGGTCGCGGCGCCGCTCCGCACCGATCGGGCCGACGGACTCTTTGCGACCGTGGTTGTCGACGAGCTCGGCGTTGCGCTCGGGCTTGCCTGGTCGAGCCGCGAAAGCCTGCGCTTGGCGGTTGAGCAACGACGCGGGATCTATCACTCGCGTACCCAAGGCATTCGCATCAAGGGTGAGACGTCGGGTGCGGTGCAGGAACTGTTGCGGATCGACCTCGACTGCGATCGCGATGCAATGCGCTTCACCGTGCGGCAGGCTCCGCCGGGCTTCTGTCACGAAGGGACCGCAACATGCTGGGGTCCAGCCACGGGGCTCGGGTTGCTGCAGCACACGGTGCGCGATCGGCAAGCCACCGTGGTTGACGGATCATACACGCAACGGCTGTTGACGGATCCAGCGTTGCTTGCGAGCAAGCTCACTGAGGAAGCCGGCGAACTGGCGGCCGCAACCACTCGCGGAAACGTGATCAGCGAAGCGGCCGACCTGCTCTACTTTGCAATGGTGCGCCTGCAGAGCGCTGGTGTCGCGCTTGCGGATGTCGACGCAGAACTTACCCGACGTGCACGTAAAGTCACGCGTCGAGCGGGCGATGCGAAACCCGAAGGAACGCCAACCATCGACCGGTTCAACGGCTTGCGGCGTTACACGGCCGCCACGGTGCCACCGCGCCGACGGTGTGCGGTCGACCCGGACACGCTGGCACGCGCGCGTGTGATCGTTGATGCGGTTCGGCACAATGGCGATCGCGCCTTGCTCGACTACGCGCGCGAGTTTGACGGCTGGACCGACGACCGACCGCTGCGAATCGAGGCTGACGCGCTCGCCGCGGCCCTCCGGACTCTGGACGGAGATGTGCGGGACCTCCTCTTGCGCACCGCGGAGCGAATCAATGCCTTTGCACGGGCGCAACGCGAAACGATCACCGAGCTGAGTGTGCCCGTACCCGGCGGACGGGCTGGGCACGAGATAGTCGCGGTTCACCGCGTGGGCTGCTACGCACCCGCTGGCCGGTTTCCCTTGCCGTCGTCGCTCCTCATGGGGGTGCTGACCGCAAAGGCAGCCGGCGTTCGCGAGGTCTGGGTCGCGACACCGTCACCGTCCCCTTTGATGCTTGCGGCGGCGGGGATCGCCGGCGCAACTGGGGTGGTCGGCGCGGGCGGTGCGCACGCAATAGCAGCACTCGCCTACGGCACCGAATCGGTGCCGCCATGCGACGTTGTCGTCGGCCCTGGCAATCGCTGGGTCACCGCTGCCAAGGCGCATGTCGCGGGCGACGTAGCGATCGATTTCCTAGCCGGTCCTTCCGAGCTGGTCGTGGTGGCCGATCGCACTGCCGATCCAGAAGACGTCGCCGCCGACCTTCTGGCCCAAGCGGAACACGATGCCGACGCCTTCCCGGTGCTGGTTGCGACAGACCCGTCGGTGATCGACGCGGTCGATCGCGCGTTGCGGCGGCAGCTGGCCTCGCTGACACCGACCACGGCCGCGCACCAGGCACTGAACAACGGGTACGCCGTGCTGTGTGCCGATGACGATGAAGTTGTTCAGGTGATCGATACGCTCGCGCCGGAGCACTTGCAACTCTCGGTGGCGGTACCCGACGCCGTGGCGCGTCGGGTGTCTCACGCCGGCGCAATCTTTCTCGGCAGGGGTTCGGCCGAGGTATTCGGCGACTACGGTGCTGGGCCAAATCACATCCTGCCGACCGGTGGCGCCGCGCGCCACACCGGCGGCCTCTCGGTGTTCAACTTTCTGCGGGTCCGAACGTGGCTTGACATCGTGTCGCCGCAAGACATCGTAGCTGACACCGCGGAGTTCGCTCGACTTGAAGGACTCGAGGCGCACGCTCGGGCAGCCGAACGACGAATGTGAACACTCACGATTGGCCGAGAGTGTCCTTCCTGAACTCCTGCGCCGCAGGCGGGATCGGCGTGTCGATCGGCGTCTCGTACGAGCGCGGCAGTCCGGAGTCATCGGCCTTGTCGCCGACGAGCACCGCGGCTGCCATGGTCGCGGTCACGTTGGTGGTCGTGCGGAACATGTCGGGAATCGTGTCCACGCCAAGCAGGATGCCGAGCCCCTCGACCGGTACTCCGACGCTCACCAGCACTGGCGCCATGATGAGGATCGATCCACCGGGAATGCCAGGTGCCGAGAATGACAGCATGACCGAGGTGACGGCGATCGTGACCAGGTCGCTGGTGGTGAGGGCCACACCGTACAGACGGGCGACGAACAACACCCCCGCTGGCAGGGCAACGGCCGCGCCGAGCCGGAAGAGCGATGTGCTGAACGGCATGAAGAACGCCGCGATGCGTGGTGAGAGACCCAGCGACGCCGCACCCTCGATCAGTGCCGGCAGCGCCGCGAGCGACGACCGGGCAGAAATCGCGATCCCCTGGGCCGGTGCCACCGCCCGCGCAAACGTGCGCACGTTCGCCCCCCGCAGCAACACCAGCGGATAGAGCACGGCGATCACACCAAGCGTGAGCGCCGCGGTGACCACCACATACGCGAGCACCGCGCCAAGCGCCGTCACGCCGAGTCGAATCGCCAACGGCACGGCCAGCGCAAACACACCGATCGGGGCGAGTGAGAGCATCCACCGGACGAGCACCAGCGTCATGGCGCAGATCGCGTTGGCTCCCACGAGCAACTGCTCGCGATACTCCCCGGGCACGCGTGCCGCCGCCGCACCGAAAAGCAGAGTGGCAACGATGACCGGGAGCATGGCTCCACCCGCGCCCGCCGCAAGAATGTTCGACGGCACCACGCTGATCAGCCATTCCGTCGCGCCGGGCAGGTCGCGTGTCAACGGTGCGTCAGCCGGAGCCAGCTGTGCCGCATTCGCCGGATCGATCGTGAAGAGATCGAACAGCGCCGGTGCAACCGATACCGTCATCGCCGCCACGAGAAGCAGCAGCACCGCGAACACCAGGATGCCCCTCACTCCCAGCGTTCCGATCCCGCTGCCGCCGCCCATCACCGCGGTGAACAGCAGCGACACCACCAGAGGCAGCACGGTCATCTGGAGGCCGCGCGTCCAGATCGTGCCGATGGGCTCGATCAGCATCGCGATGTCGCGCCACGATTGCGGCGCGAAGAGGACAAGCAGGATGCCGGCGGTGAGGCCGGCTGTGAGGGCAACGAGGACGCGATTGGTCAGTGACATCCGCTCACGGGTCCTTGTGATCCATGGGTTGCCGCTGCGGCTGCTGCGCCAGCAGGTGCTCGGTGTAATCAACCCGCTCGGCAATCTGGGCCACGCGTTCGTCCACCTGCTCGAGCGCATCGAGCCGGCGTTGCATGTTGTCGATCACCTCGTCCGACGCGCTAGTGCTCCGTCGCTCGCGCCGCAGGAGCACGATCGCGATCCAGACGGCTCCGAGGATGACGCCGTTCAAGAACGCCCAAAGGACGATATTGCCTGACATCAAGGACCTCCCCGTTGCGGTGGGCCGTGGGTCGTGAGCCGTGAGTCTAAAGAAACAAGCCGTCTCGGCTCGATCATAGTCAGCCTACCGGTTGAAGCCGGGGTCCCTCGACTCCGGCGCCTACGGCGCCTCCACTCGGGATGACGTGCGCCGGTGATCTACGCGACGGGACGCTCCCCCCGTCGTTCCACTTGACGTATCAACAGTGGTTGTTATGTTCGTGGCATGACCGCAGCAACCGCCGCGACCGCTGACGCCGCCGAACTCTTCCGGATCCTCTCCGATCCCACTCGGCTGGAGATCCTGCGCCGGCTCAGGCGGGGCGAACACTGCGTCTGCGACCTGATGACGCAACTCGACGCGGCACAGTCGCGCTTGTCATTCCATCTCAAAGTGCTCAAGGATGCGGGCTTGGTCGCCGATCGCCGCGACGGGCGCTGGGCATACTACCGAATGGTCCCCGGCGCGCTTGAAAACGTGCAGGCTTTCATCGCCGACCTCACCCAGGATCCGCCGAGTTCGCCAGATATGGGCAGTCAGGCATGCTGTGATTGATCTTCGTTTGTCCTATACATCAATCGCAATCGATGTATGCGCAGCCCAGCGAGGAAGCAGATGACCAGCGCCGACTGGACGCCGCTTCGTGTGCTCTTTCTTTGCACAGAGAACGCGGCACGCAGCCAGATCGCAGAGGCCCTGCTCGCACGCCGCATTGATCTGATGCTGGCGCTGCCTCCCGAATCACTTGAGTCCGCGGCTGCAGCTGAGCGCCTGCGAGCGATCGCCCGCACGACCGACGCAACGACGACCGCAGCTCGGGAGCCGTAATGAGATACGCCCTTCTCTCCGACGTCCACGGCAACTTGCCCGCCCTGTCCGCTGTCCTCACCGCGATCAGTCGGGACACGAGCATCGACGCGACGTACCACCTCGGCGATCTGGTCGGGTACGCGCCGTGGCCGAACGAAGTCGTCGCAAGGTTGGCCACTGCCGCTATCGCCGGCGTCGCCGGCAACTATGACTCAACCGTGGCGTTCAGCTACAAACATTGCGGCTGTCGGTCTGAGAGCTCCGCGCAGGAAGCACTGGCACATCAATCGTTTGAATGGACATTGGCGAACACATCCGACGAGACGAAACGCCTGTTGCGGTCCCTGCCCTTCCGCATGGACCTGCGGCCCACCGGTGGCCACATATCGCAGCCCACGGTCACCCTCCTGCACGGCGATCGCGTGCTGAACACGGTGTACGTCAATCACGACCGGCCCGATGCCTTTCTCAAGCGCATCGGCGACGGCGTCGGTGCGAAGCCGGGCGACGTCATCGCGGTGGGCCACACGCATGTGCCGTGGCACCGCGAGGTCGAGGGGGTGCACTACATCAATACCGGAAGCGTGGGCCGACCCAAGGATGGCGACTGGCGCGCCGGCTATGTGGTTCTCGACATCGCGACAGACAACGTGAACGTCGAGTTCGTCCGCACGGAGTACGACATCGAGGCGGCGGTCGCCGGCATCGAGACGAGTGAGTTGCCGAGCGAGTTCGCGGCGGTCCTCAAGTCCGGTGGCGTGAAGTGACAACGTCTACGCGGAGTCACCGTCGCTGGCTCGCCGAGGGGTTGGGCACGTTCTTTCTGGTGCTGATCGGGCCGGGGGCAGCGGTGGTCAACGCGTTCTCGGGGGGCGCGGTCACCCACGTCGGCGTGGCGTTGGCGTTCACCTTCGTGATCACCGCCATGATCGTCACGCTCGGCCATGTCTCCGGCGCGCATATCAATCCCGCCGTGACTGTCGCGTTTTGGTCGAGCGGTCGGTTTCCCCGACGCGAAGTCATCCCGTACGTTGCGGCGCAGCTGGGCAGTGCCATCGCAGCAGCGTTGACACTCAAGGGAATCTTCGGTGCGGCTGTCAGCGCCGCGGCGACCGTTCCGATCGTGCCGCAGGCCTCGGCGTTTGCATTGGAGTGGCTGCTGTCGTTCGTGCTGATGCTCGTGATCATGGCCGTCGCGACGGATTCCCGTGTGCCAGCCGGTTTCGCGGCGATTGCCATTGGAATGACCGTCGGCTTCTGCGCGTTGATGGGAGGCCCGATCACTGGGGCGTCAATGAATCCGGCGCGCTCCTTCGGGCCTGCGGTCGGCGCGGGCGTCTGGACCGGTCACTGGCTCTACTGGCTCGCGCCATTGACGGCGATGCCGGTTGCCGCACGGGTGTACGACGCACTGCGCGGTACCGCGCCGCCGGGGGCGCCGGAGAGCGGAGCGACGGCGTAGCTGAGCTGAAGAAGGGAGAAGGGAGAAGGGAGAAGGGAAAAGGGAGACGCGAGGAATACGATCTCAGCGCCCGGCGCAACGCGCCCGCAATGAGACATTCCAGACCGTAGCTGCGACAATCGCTGCGGCACCGATCCAGATCATCTGAATGGCGGGGAAGCCGTCACCGACGAGATTGTGTCGCGTCCAGAGGCTCGGGCGGCGGAGACTCCTCCACCTCCCGCGCTCGCTGCGGCGCCAACGGCCGTGGCCGGGGCGTCGGGTGTGGCGGCACGGGATGCTGCCCGGTCGTCGGCGAATCCGCTTGCCGAGCGCGTGGGCGCACTCGCTCGGCAGGCGCCCGCCACGAGCAAAGTGTCCGCCACGCTCGACACGATCACGTTCTGCGATGCGATGCGCCAGATGAATGGGAGACTCCGCCTGATCGACGGGATGGTACCGACTCGCCTGGAGTCACGTGGTGCCGAGGTACGAGTGGTGTATCGCGTCGTCGAGGGCGGGCTGATTCTCTCCCAACAACTCGTGGACGGTGCCCCGGTCGTGCGCATCGTTGCGCCAGCCGGATTCTCGGCGGACTCGGTGGTGAAACTGCGGAAGCAGGTGGGAAATTGAGGCACGAAGCGAGGAGCGAGGAACGTCGCGACACGGCTCATGACTTGATATCACACGTGTCACACTCGCTCCCACGATGCAACGCTTCCCGGCTCGAGCCGGAACAGCGGATGCACCCGTGGACGTGCGACACCGCGCGCAGCGTCGAGGAGCTGAGGGCTCCGGACCTCGAGCTTCGCCAGAAGGTGCTGCCACTCGTGTGCGACCTGTCCCCTCGTCACTGCGATGCGTTCGTGAGTTCGCGTCGGTCCGATCAAGGCACGATCGAAGCGGTACCCGCGCCGGGTCGCATCATCATGGATCGACGCGAGGTATGTGCTGATCGCGGCCAGTGGACGCTCACATTCCTGAAACCGCTCGAGCTGCGGATGGTACCGGTAGCCGCGGGTGCGGTCGCGAAGCACCGCGCGCGCCAGCAGTGCCTCGCGCCACAACGCAACGAGGCCGCGCGGGTCGAGGTGACACGGGTGAATCGTCCAGAGCCGCATCCTAGCGCGGCGCCACCTTCCACAGCTCGCCGTTCGACGCGTCGGTCACGAGATAGAGCGCCCCGTCTGGTCCCTGACGCACGTCGCGGACGCGTTGCCCGCGATCGGGCAGCAGGTGCTCTTCGCCGGTGACCCTGCCGTTCTGGATGACGAGTCTGACGAGGCGTTTCTCCTTGAGGCTGCCGATGAACAGGTTGCCCCGCCACGCCGGAAACGCCGAGCCGCTGTAGAACTGCGCACCCGATGGGGCGATCACCGGATCCCAGTAGTACACCGGTTGCTCGTAACCGGCGCGGGCAGTGACGCTGCCGGAGATCGCGGCCCCGCTGTACTCGATGCCGTAGAGCACGAGCGGCCAACCGTAGTTCTTTCCCTTGTCCAATCGGTTCAGCTCGTCACCACCACGCGCGCCGTGCTCGATCTCCCAGAGCTGCCCCGCCCCGTCGAACGCCGCCGCCTGAATATTGCGATGACCCATCGTCCAGATCTCCGGCAGGGCGTTCGCCTGAGCGACAAACGGATTGTCCGCCGGCACCGATCCATCCGGAGCGATGCGGATGACCTTGCCCATGTGGCTCGTCAGCTGTTGTGCCTGCGGCCGCATCGGTGTGTCGGACCGGTCGCCGAGGGTGATATAGAGCATTCCCTCGGGTCCCACCACGACGCGCGAGCCAAAGTGTGCGCCACCATCGTACGCGGGCATGGCGCGGAAGATCACGCGAACCTGTTCCACCCCACGTCGGTCGGTCGACAGCACACCGCGCGCGACGCTGGTGACGTTGCCACCAGCACGCGGCTCAGAGAAGCTCCAGTAGATGGTGCGGTCCGAGCGGAAGGTTGGACTCAAGGCCACGTCGAGCAGGCCACCCTGTCCACGAGCATCGACTAACGGGATGCCGGTGAGCGGTTCACCCACAACACCCGCTGCGGACACGATGCGCATGCGCCCTAACCGCTCGGTTACAAGGAACGCGCCATCGGGTAACGGTTCGACTGACCAGGGATTCGCCAGCCCTCGGGCGACCACCGACACCGTGAAGGCCACGTTCGCCGTGACGCCACAGGTGCGGGTCTGACCGGCAAACGCTGGCTGCTGGCTCGGCGCATTCGCGGCGCGTGCTTCGAGCGGCACGCATCCCGTGGACGCACCGCCGGGTGGCACGCTCGCCGCGGGCCTGCCGTCGCCGGGCTCCGCAGGGCGTGGCGAACACGCAGCGGCCATCATTGTCGCGACCGCTGCAACCACGAACGAGGAATTGGTGGGACGCATGGGTGCCTGCCGCGAAAGGGTCGAGTTGCACATAATAATGAGAGACGCGGGGGCGTGACGCCGGGGCACAGCAGCCCCGTCGCTATCCTGTGCGCCGCGCGCACGGTGAAGGATCTCGTCGGTGTTCAGCGCCGCCAGTCGCTCGACATCGATGGCGATGTCGGGCAACTCAGGCATGCGCCCCGAGTCTCGCCACCATCGCAGTCCGCCGCGCCACACCCTCCCCCGCCGCATCTACCCACACGCTCGGCCACCCCGCGATCCCGTCCCGCGCCCCGATCAGCGCACCGAGAACTGCCCCGACCGTGACCGACACCCCACCCGCCAGCACCATCTGCTCAAGCAGCTGCACCCCGCGCGGACGATGATGCACGTTCCACAGAATCCATGACACCGCAGCGGTGGGTGACGGGGACTCGCCTCGAGGGACGAGCGGCGCCACCTTCGGATCACGCGGCACCCGCGCAATCGCCTCCAACAAGGACGGCGGCGCGTCATTGGCGCGCATCACCGCGAGCACGTCGGCAATGAAGTCGCGGTTGCCCTCGAGCATCCGCGCCGCCGCCACCACCACGGCGACCGTTGCGAGCGCACTCTCTTCGGTGGGATCGAGCAGGCGCGCGACATGAAAGGCCCCGGCCACCATCCCTTGCGGAGACG
>JANMSC010000260.1:0-4535 GCA_031388885.1 Gemmatimonadales bacterium
CTCCCTCGCAGCGCAGCGCGACCAGATCCTCGCGGTCCTCGACGTAGCGGCCCGCGCCGAGGGGACGGTCATTGTCGGAGGGGACCTGAACCGGCGTTCCCTGGGGCTACTGGTGGAGCGGCGCGGTTACCAGTGGCTCACGCGCAGTGCAGGCGCTACACTGGGCCCCTTCGCCGTCGATCACCTCTTTGCCCGAGGCGTGGACCCTATGGTTCCGTCGATGGCAGGAGTCGTTCGGGATGCCGGCGGGGCGAGCGATCACCGCCCGGTGTGGAGCGTTCTCACGTTAGGCGGATGACAATGGATCGAGGGTCGATGCAGGATTCGGTGCCCCCACGAGCGACTTCGCCACCCTTGCCACCCGCAGCTCGGTCACGCGTATCGTCGGCAACTAGCAGTTGACCATCACCGACCTCGGCTTCCTCCTCGGCCGCACCCTCTCCACTGCGTAGGACATCAACAACGTTGGCGAGATCGTCGGTATCGCCAACGTCGCGGCCGACGTGAACCGGCGCGTGATCTGGCGCGTGTTCTGGCGCGTGTTCTGGCGCGTGATCTGGCAGAACGGCGTCGTCGTCGAGACGCTCCCGCAGCCCGGCGCTGCGGTAACCCCAAGCGACCCAAATGAACGAAAGCCGACGACTGGTCGGCGTTGCCAGCCGGGGGAGCGGCGGTATTTCCCATGGCGTCTTCCGGGACCACGGGACCCGGACCAAGACCTTCACCAAGGTCGGGACGCTCTCGGTGCGCCTGAAGGTTACGGACGCGCGCGGGGCAGCAACGATCGCGAACGCGGTGACGGACCGCGTACGTCGGGCGATCATGGGCGGGGAGCGTGCGCCACGGCTCCCCGCCCTACCTCTTGCAGTCGCCGCCCAGAAAGAGTTAGTGCGCCGGCAGCGCGAACCCGACGGCGCTCAGCTATTCTCGATCGGGCACGTGCTGAAGCCGAGGAGAGAGTACAGTGGGCAGGTGCCGATCGCCCCCGTCAGCAAGGGCACGATCCCCAGATATCCCCAAGCCGTCTGCCCGGTGAGGGCGAGCGTCAGGAGGACGACGCCGAGGATGACGCGGATGGCTCGGTCGGCGGTGCCTACGTTGCGGGTGAACAGGGTGGGGGCAGGCATGCGAAGCTCCATGGTGGTGAGGTCGGGGCAGGCAGAGCAACCGGCACCCAGCCAACGAGAGATAGCCGTCGTACCACCGAAAACTTGGCTCGGCGGTGGAGTTCAGGGAAGGGGGAAGGATGCGGTCGGCGAAAGCCCGACAGGGAATACTTCCCGTCGTTCGCGCGCACATCACTGACAGAACCGTTTTATGGCGAGTTGACGATGGGCGCAGCGGGCGTGACGGTTGTCACTGCAGCGCCGCACGCGCCGAGCCGGGCGCGACGTCCGACCATGCCGAGACTTCCGTCACACCTCGGTGCACTATGCCAATATTCAGTACGCTCATGCGGAACAAGGCGCTGAAGGCACATGGGCGAGCCGATCCGACTCTTCGTGTAGTGAACGTAGGCCCCAACTTCGTCGGCAACTTCCACGCGAACCATTACTCATGTCCACGTCGCCTACAGTCCCCCTGATCGACCCGAGCTCTCGGTGAACGAAGTACTCCGGTACTGGCCCCACGCCGTTCGCGTCCTCGACGCCCTCGGCATCGACACCTGCTGCGGCGGCGCCAAGTCCCTGTCGGTGGGCGCCGCCGGGATCGGCCTGCCGGTCGCCGTTCTGGTCGAGGCTGTTACCCCGAGGCCACGGAGCCGCCGATGGACGGGTTCGTGAAGGCCTTCATCAAGGCGAGTCTCGCCTGGCACTCCCTCGGCGCCGCGCTCGGCGTGGCGATGGCCCCATATCCGCTGTGGATCGTTTACCGGCCGGCGCACCTGCACATGCTGGTGCTCGGCTTCGTAACGATGATGATCTTTGGGGTGGCCTATCACGTCATTCCGCGATTCAGCGGCAACCCGCTCCATGGCCGTCGCCTCGCGGCATGGCACTGGTGGACGTCGAATCTCGGGCTGCTCCTGATGACCGTAGGTTTCGTGGTGCGTCCGCGCGCGGCCGACCCGACGGCTCGTTAGGGTCGCCGGGTGTACACGCTCGTTCGCCGCTTCCTCAAGACTGGCGTCGCCTTTCTCGCCGTCGGCCTCGCCATCGGCCTCTGGATGCTGGTGCGGCGCGAGGTGTGGGGCGTCTACCCGGGTGCGTACCCGACAAGCGCGCACACGCACGCGATCCTCGTCGGCTTCGTGATGTCGATGATCCTTGGCGTGGCACTCTGGCTTTTTCCGCGCCCGGCCGGTGACGACCGACGGTACAGTCCGCGCGTGGCGGAAGTGGCCTACTGGCTGCTCACGTTAGGCACGGCCGGGCGTGTGCTGGGTGAGCTCCTGCGGCCGTTCTCCGACGGGCTCGGACCCCGCGGGCTGGTCGTGGCATGCGGCGCAGCGCAGGTTGCGGGAATCGGGATCTTCTTCCATACCATGTGGTCACGGATTCGCCCGGTAGGGAGTCGGCAACGGGAGGCGAAGGGTGAGCGCTTCTGAGACCCACCATTCATGGTCACATGCCGCTGCTTTATTGGATTAGTGTGACGCTGCACATCCTCGCCGCGATGTTCTGGTTGGGCGGAATGCTGTTCCTCGGTGTCGTGGGGGCGCCGGTACTTCGCGCGGTCGAACCGGCGTCGCTCCGCCAGGCGCTCTTCGAGGCGCTGGGGGTCCGCTTTCGCTCGGCCGGCTGGGCCGCCATCGCGCTACTCATGGTGACGGGACTGCTCAACCTGTACTATCGCGGGCTGCTCGCCTGGTCCGGCGTACTCGGTGACCCTGCCTTCTGGCGCACGGCGCTCGGTCACGCCCTGGCGTTCAAGCTTGCGGCGGTCGTGCTGATGACGGCGGTTGCCGCCTTCCACGATTTCGTGTCGGGTCCGGCGGCCGGACGCGCGATCGCCGGCTCGAGCGAGGCGTTGCGACTTCGCCGTAGTGCCGCGATGCTCGCGCGAGTCAACGCGCTCGTGGGCGTCGCGCTCGTCGTTGCGGCGGTGCGCCTTGCGCGCGGCGCCTGAGCGGTCGCACCAGCGAGTAGGTGCGCGGCGTTGGCCAGCAGCGCGTCGTTCGCCCGGGCTCACTCTGCCGTCGCGAGTTCGCGGCGCCGGTAGAGGATGCGCGGTGCGCGCGTGCAACCGTCGTGCGCGCGGTTCCAGACCTCGTTCTGGTCGGCGTTGCAGTCGACGGTATGCGCCGGTGGGCAACCTACTCGTCAGGGTGCGACGGCCTCGACGACTGGCTCGGCGATGGCGAGCGCGACTTCGACTCGGTTTCGCCCGTTCCCCTTGGCACTGTAGAGCGCCTGGTCGGCGGCCCTCATCAGATGTTCCGCTGCCAGTCCGTCGTTCGGAAACGCTGCAATGCCAATCGAAACCGTCGCGCTGCCAAGTGACTGGCCATTCGCGACGACGAGGAGCGACTCGACGCGCCGGCGAATGCGCTCGGCGAGAATGACCGCATCGGCCGCTGTCGTACCCGGAGCAAGAACCGCGAATTCCTCGCCCCCCAACCGGCAGGCGATGTCTCCAGATCGCAGCTCTTCCTGCAAGACCTTGCTAACCTCGCGCAGTACAGCGTCGCCGCCGTCGTGTCCAAATGAATCGTTGAAGCGCCTGAAGTGGTCGAGATCGAGCATGAGCAGGGCCAGCGCCGTTTCCTCGCGGGCCGCCCGATGCAGTTCCCGATCGAGCCACTCGTTCAGGAATCGTCGGTTGAAGAGACCCGTCAACGGGTCGCGGATGGATTGATAGCGCAGCGCTTCGCGTAGACGGAGGTTGGCCAGCGCCAGTTCAACCTGTTCGGACATGGTGATGAGCAGTCGTTGCTTCTGCCCGAGGGCTACCTGACGGCCCTCTTCCGTGAGTTCCCGATTTTCCGACGTTTCGATCAGGTGGACGATGCCCATCGTCTCGCCCCGCGCAACGAGGGGCATGCACAGGTACGATAGACCACTCGAGGCATCGATGTGGTCGCAGTCCACGCGAGCGCCGACGTCGCCGACGACGTGCATGCGCCCGCGCCGCATGGCCCAGCACCCCGTTGGCGGAAAGAGCTTGGGTGGCGACCCTGCGTCCGGCCCCCAGCGTGCCCTCAGCTCCAGCACGTTGCGCGAGGCACCAGTGAGGTACAGCAGGCCGGAGTCTGCCGGAAAGAGCTGTTCGGCGAATTTCGCTATGACGCCGAAGGCCTCGGCTTCGGAGGCACAGCTCTGCAACATGTCTCCCATCTCACCGAGGCGGCGCAGGACGGATTCCCGCCGCTGAAGGTTCTTCATCCCCTCCTGCAGCTGCTGATTCGTCTGGTGCAACGCGAGCGCTGCTTCCCGTTTCACCGCGACGTCGCGAATGATGGCGACGACCTGTATCCCATTCCGTGTGTGAAGGTGGCTGAGCGTGACTTCAAGCGGGATTTCCCGGCCGTCACTGCGGAGTCCATCGACGCTCAAGCTCGAGTCCATCCGTCGGGACTGCGCCGGGTCGCGAGC
>JANMSC010000317.1:0-5742 GCA_031388885.1 Gemmatimonadales bacterium
GATTTGCCTTGATTCATTCGATCGATCGCGCGGATCTTGCCGCCGAGCTCGATCGGCGGACCCCCGACGGCGCGACACAGCAGGTGCTGATTCAGGTCAATTGTTCCGCGGAGCCGCAGAAGGGAGGCGTGATGCCCGACACGCTGGCCGCGCTGCTCGACGCGATGCGGCCACTTCGCCGGCTGCGCGTCCGCGGCTTGATGACCATGGCGGCGTTCGACGCGACCGAAGCGGACCAGCGACGCACCTTCGTGCAACTGCGATCGCTCCGTGACGCGATGACCACTGAAGGCCACGACCTTCCCGAGCTGTCCATGGGAATGTCCGATGACTATCCCGCGGCGGTGCGCGAAGGCGCGACGCTGCTCCGACTCGGTACCGTGCTGTTCGGGCGGCGCACTTGAGGGAAGCCCTGATACGTGACTGATGTGATGCCAGCAACCGCGGAACCATCCCGGAGCAGACCCACCTGGCCCACCGGTGGCGCCGACGCGCTCGAGCGTGAATTGCTCGTGCGCTGGCGTGAGGAGGGCCTGTTCGAGCAGGTGCAGGCTCGCACCGCTGCCGCACCCGGCTTCGTGTTTTACGAGGGTCCCCCGACGGCGAATGGCCGGCCGGGCATTCATCACGTTTTTGCGCGCACGATCAAGGACCTCATCTGCCGGTTTCACGCGATGGACGGCAAGCGCGTCACGCGCATCGCCGGGTGGGACACGCACGGTCTGCCGGTCGAGCTCGAGGTCGAAAAGCAGCTCGGATTCAAGGGAAAGCAGGACATCGAGGCCTACGGCGTCGCGGAGTTCTCGCGCCGATGCCTGGAAAGCGTGTTCAAGTACCGTGACGAATGGGTCGAGCTGTCGAACCGCATTGGCTACTGGCTCGACTTCGACCGCGCGTACGTCACGTGCACCAGGGAATACGTCGAGTCGGTGTGGTGGTTGCTGCAGCGCCTCTACCAGCGCGACATGCTGTACCGAGGGCATCGCGTGCTGCCGTATTGCCCACGCTGTGGCACCGGGCTGTCGAGTCACGAGCTCGCCCTGGGGTATCAGGAAGTGCGCGACAAGGCGATTTACGTCACCTTCATGCTTGATGACGACAGCGAGCGCGAGCTGGTCATCTGGACGACGACGCCGTGGACGCTGCCAAGCAATGTGGCCGTCGCGGTCCATCCCGAGCTCGAGTACTCGGAGTTCACCCATCCGGGACAACCGGGGCGCACGTTCATCGCGGCCGCCGGACGCGCAGCAACGCTGGTCGAGATCCTGGGTGACGGCGTCACCGCGGTGCGGACATTTGCTGGAGCGGAGCTCGTCGGCGCTCGATACCGGCGGCCTCTCGATGTTGTGCCGTTCACTGATGGCGGCAAGCACTCGATCGTCGTGCCAGGGGAATTCGTCACCGCCGACGAGGGCTCCGGCCTCGTGCACGTGGCGCCGGCGTTCGGTGCTGACGACTACGCCGCGGGACAGGCGCACGGTCTTGCGCTGCTTCACGCGGTGGCAGCCGATGGAACGTTTTCCGGCACGACGTGGCCGGAGCTCGAAGGCACCCTGGTCACCGCGACTGAGACGAACGACTTCATCATCCGTCGCCTCAAGGACGAGGGTCGCCATCTGCGCACCGAGCAGCACGTGCACAGCTATCCGCACTGCTGGCGTTGTCAGAGCAAGCTGATCTATTACGCCCGCGATTCGTGGTTTGTCCGCACGTCGTCGGTCAAGGAACGGATGCAGGCGCTCAACGACCGTGTCCATTGGCATCCGCCGGAAGTTGGCACCGGCCGGTTCGGCGAGTGGCTCAGCAACAACGTCGACTGGGCGCTGTCGCGCGATCGCTACTGGGGCACCCCGTTGCCGATCTGGATCAGCGACCGTGATCCGTCGTACATCGAGGTGATCGGTTCGCTGGCCGAGTTGCGCGACAAGTCCGGCTACATCGCGAAGGACGACCTCGAGGTGCACAAGCCGTGGATCGACGAGGTCACGTGGCCGGCGCCGGGTGGTGGGACGATGCGCCGGGTGCCGCAGGTGATCGATGCCTGGTTTGATTCGGGGTCGATGCCCTGGGCCCAATGGCACTATCCGTTCGAGAATCGTGAGCTGTTCGAGGCACACTTCCCGGCAGACTACATCTGCGAAGGGATCGACCAGACGCGAGGCTGGTTCTATTCCCAGCTCGCGATCGGCGCGACCGCGTTCGACACGAACACGTATCGAAACGTGATCGTGAACGAGCTGGTGCTCGATGCCGCCGGGCAGAAGATGTCCAAGAGTCGCGGCAACGTGGTGGATCCGTGGGAGCTGATCGAACGCCACGGCGCCGATGCGGCTCGACTCTACCTGCTGATGTCGAGCCAGGTATGGCTGCCGAAGCGGTTCGATGAATCGCAGATTGCCGACACCGCCGGCGGCTTTCTCAACACGCTCCGCAACACGTGGCAGTTTTATGCGCTCTACGCCGGCGATGCGTCGGTCAACACGGGGACCGGGCTCACGCTCGCGGACCGGTGGATCCTGGGGCGTCTCGACGCGACCGTGGCCACCGTGCGAGGTGCGTTCGAGGGCTACGACGTCACGACGGGGGTTCGCGCCCTCGCAGACTTCGTGGTGGATGACCTTTCGAACTGGTATGTGCGGCTCAACCGGGCGCGGTTCTGGGCTGCGGACGGTACCACCGATGCGGCTGCCGTGGCGACGCTCCGCGAAGTCCTTGTCACAACGAGCCAGTTGCTCGCGCCGGCCGCGCCGTTTGCAAGCGACTGGCTGCATCGGGCCCTGACCGGGCATTCGGTGCACCTCGCGGCGTTTCCGCACGATCAGGGTCGGCTCGATCCGGCGCTTGATCGCGCCATGGGTGCCGTGCGGTCGCTGGCGTCGCTCGGCCGGGCGGCGCGCGAGACCGCATCGTTGCGCGTTCGTCAGCCGCTGGCGGCGATGAAGGTGGCCATGCCCGTATCCGTGGATCGGACCCAGTTTGATCTCCTGACCGAGTTGCTGAAGGCGGAAACCAACGTCAGGAGCATCGAGGTGGTCACGTCCGATGCTGACCTCGTGCGGCTCAAGGGCAAACCGAATTTCCGCACCCTTGGCAAGCGTTACGGTGCACAGGTCAAGCTGGTTGCGGAAGCAACGGGATTGCTCGACGCGTCCGCGTTGCGTCAGTTGGAAAGCGGTGCAGAGTTCTCGGGTACCTTTGGTGGCGAGTCGTTCAGCTGGATGCCGGAAGACGTGACGATCCAGCGTGAAGTGGTCACCGACTGGCCGGTCGCGAGCGAGGGGCAGTTCGTTGTCGCCCTCGACCCGCGCGTCACGCCGGAGCTCGCTGGCGAGGGGCTGGCGCGTGAACTCGTGTCGCGGATCCAGCGTTTGCGCAAGGACGCCGGCTACGAGGTCAGCACGCGGATCGTCTGCGCGATTGACGGCGAGCCAGCGTTGCTCGACGCCGCGCGTGCGCATGACGACTACATCGCGGGCGAGACCCTCGCTGTTGCACTTGCTATTGGTGAAGCGTTGGAACGGCCAGACCGGATGGAGTCGGTCGTGATCGATGGATTGACCGTCGCCCTCGCGGTGCGACGGAGCGGGGATGCCCGGCCCCCACTTTCTGCGCCGGCACACCTGGAGCAATCGTGACGAAGACCCAGTTAAAGCATCTCGAAGGACGCCTGCTCGAGGAGCGAGCGCGAGTGATGAAAGAGCTCGGCTACTACGACGAGTCATTCAGCACATCGTTGCAGTCCGCTGACGGCGATCTCTCATCGTACTCGTTCCACATGGCCGATCAGGGGACCGATGCCATGGAGCGCGAAAAACAGTTTCTCTTCGCCTCGCAGGAAGGGCGCTACCTCTGGCACATCAACGAGGCGCTCCGCCGGCTGTACAACCAGCCCGAGAAGTTCGGCCGCTGTCACCAGTGCGGGGTGCAAATCGATTTCGAGCGCCTCGACGCGTTGCCGCACGCACGCCTGTGCATCTCGTGCAAGGAAAAGGAAGAGGATGCCAAGCGCCGGTAGGCGCGTGGTGCCATTCTGGGGCCTCGTTGCCATCGTCGTGGCCCTCGACCGCGTCACCAAGGTCTGGGCCGAGTCGGCCCTCGCCGACGGTCGGGTGATTGCCGTCATCGGCCAGGCGATGCAGTTGCGCCTCGTCCATAATCCCGGGGCGGCCTTCGGTATTCACGTGGGCCCGTGGTCGCGTTGGGTGTTCCTGGTCATCGCCGTGGGCGCGGTCTGGCTGCTGCATCGGATGTCGCGCGAGGCCGAACCTGGTGACGTGCTGCGGCGTTGGTCCGTGGGCATCGTGGCGGGCGGCGCCGCCGGCAACCTCATCGACCGCATCATCTCTGCGCCGGGTGTCGTGGACTTCATCGACATCGGTCTCCGCACGATGCGTTGGCCAACGTTCAACGTCGCGGACATGGCGGTGTCCTGCGGCGCGGTGGTGCTTGCGTTTTCGCTGTGGCGCGAGGACGCGCGGCGGACCGCCGCCCCACCGGCGTGACATTCTCCGTGCTGGTGGAGGTCACTGAGCGTCTCGACCGCTTTCTCGCCGATCAATTGCAATTGTCTCGGACCCAGGCTGCCCGCCTGGTCGCCGAAAAGGCGGTGTCGGTCAGTGGGCGCGTGGCACGCGCATCGCGCACGATGATCCGCGGGGACGTGGTCGAGGTGACGTTTCCGGAGCACCTTCCGGCGCGCCAGATTGTGCCCAATCACATCGCGCTCAACGTGGTGTTCGAAGACGAGCACCTCGCGGTGATCGACAAACCTGCGGGCCTCGTGGTGCACCCCGCGCCCGGACACTGGGACGACACGCTGGTCAATGCACTCGTTGCGCGCGGTACGACGCTGGCGGGTGGCGCCGAGGGACGACCCGGCATCGTCCATCGTCTCGACCGTGACACGTCGGGCCTGATTATCGTTGCAAAGAACGACCTGACGCATCGACGTCTGGGGGCGATGATTGCCGCCCGACGCGTGTCGCGGGTCTACGCCGCAATGGTCTGGGGGCACCTCGACGAAGACATCGTCACGATCGACGCGCCGCTGGGGCGCCATCCCAACGATCGCAAGCGGATGGCCATTGTGGCCGATGGACGATCAGCCCGGACCGACGCGTTCAGGATCGTACGCCTCGGATCGGTTTCGCTCGTCCGGCTCGAGCTCCACACCGGGCGGACTCACCAGATCCGGGTGCATCTGGAGTCGATCGGCCATCCCATCGTCGGCGACCCGGTGTACGCCGGCGGCGGGTCAAAGCGAATTTCGGGATCGGAACGGCTTGGTGCCCGACGCCTCGAGGGCCTCGCGCCGCGGCAGGCGCTTCACGCCGCACTCCTTGCGTTCCGCCACCCCATCACGGGGGATCCGCTCCGGGTGGCTTCGCCGTGGCCCGAGGATCTCTGGCCCCTGCTGACCGCGGCGCTCGGCGCCGATACCCTCTCGAATCGTCAGGCGGCCCTCGACGACCTCGGGTTCTACTCCCGCGATGCCTGACCAGACCGTTCCTGGCGCGTCCAGCCTGATCTTTCGGGTCGGCGCGGGGCGCTGGTACCTGCCGGTCGAGACCGTGGTCGAGGTCCTTCGTGGGGTCACCATCACCCGGGTTCCAGGGGCGGCGGAAGGGGTCCGCGGTCTCGTGAACCATCGCGGGCGCGTGCTGACGGTCGCCCACCTCGGCAGGATCCTGAGCGTGCCGTCGGACGACGGAGGGCGGGAGGAGGTGGTGGTGGTCGAGGCCG
>JANMSC010000325.1:0-2974 GCA_031388885.1 Gemmatimonadales bacterium
GCTACCTCTGGTCCCTCGTCGCAGGCGCGTCCGCCATTCCTGCCCTTCGGCTCGGGCGAACCTGGTGGGACGACGACTATAGACGAGGCGGCCTCGCCCGGACCGAGGGGGACATCGAGCTTCCACGCCATCTCCTCGTTGCGGGGCTCGTTCGCCATTATGCCCCGGGCGGTTCCATTCTGGACATCGGCTGTGGAACCGCGGGTCTCACGACGCCGCTTCGTGCCTGCTTTGCCGGGCGCCCGTTCAGCTATCTGGGTCTGGATTGCTCGGTAGTTGCGCTGGAGCAGGCCGCTGCACGTCGCGATCAGGGCGGCGCCACGCCTGCCGAAGCCAGCGCTGTGCAGTTCATTCAGGCTGACTTCGACGAATATCGTCCATCCGGCGCGTTCGATGCGATCATCTTCAGCGAATCGCTGTACTACGCGCCGGATCCCGTGGGCACCGTCAGGCGATACGTCGAGTCGGTGAGTGAGGGTGGCATTCTCATCGTCTCGATGTGGCGACGTCCCAGCCGCCGCCGAGTGTGGCGGACCCTTGCCCGCGAACTGCGCGAGACATCTCGCAGCAAAATCGTTGTTCCGCGGCGCCCCGCGTGGGACATTGTGGTCTATACGGCCACCTGACAGGTCGATGCTCGAGCGTGTGGCGAACCGGCAGCCTCTGGCGCGGGCGTTCGATATCGGCAGAGCCCAACGCTGGCACCCAACGGGAGTCTCGGTCGGCGGCTGAGCGGCGACGCCCGGCTGCCACGATGTTGCCGCTTGATTCGCAGCGCTGGCATCAGTATTTTATCCAGCGTAAAGCGGCGAGGCACGATCACACCGGCCATTGCCTTCATCTGGCCCATCGCTCGGGACGGAGCGGGGCCCGCCTCTCAATGCGAGCGTCCGTCATGAATAACGCCAACACCGCATTGAGTCTTCCACTGAGAATGTGCAACGTCGTCGCGCACTGGTCGCGTGTCCTCGGCCGCGCACTGTACTTCGGCATGTACAGAGGCGCGAAGGGGTACGGCTTCCCCAAGCCCCGACGCCAGTGGGACACCGAGTACCAGACTGGTCACTGGGACTACTTGGCGGGTGGAGGGGAACGGCCGGTGCAGATGGTGGTGCTTGGGTACGCCATTCATCACCACGTGGCGCCGTCCGTCCTCGATGTAGGGTGCGGGGACGGTGTGTTGTTCGGCATGCTGCAGCGGTTCCCGCTGGCGGAGTACCACGGAGTGGACCTCAGCGAGGAAGCCATCGCCCGCGTCCGCCGTCGAGCACTCGCGAAGCCCGGTGTGTTGGAAGCATCGCGGGCTGTGTTCACCAGGGCGGACTTCGAAAGCTTCGCTCCGGCCCGGCGGTATGACGTGATCATCTTCAACAATTCGCTCATGTACGCGGAAGATCCGCTCTGGGTGCTGGAACGTTTTGCCAATTTCCTTGCACCTGGGGGGATCATTGTCGCGTCATTGTGCTACAACCCATGGCAATTTCCAATCTGGAAGAGGATTCATCGCAGATTCAGCACACTCCGGTCTGCTGACGTGACGAACGAGGGCGGCCTGCTGTGGCACGTGCGCGTCCTGGAGCGTTATACCGAGTGCCTCGACTCATCGGCGAGCAGCGAGACCGGAGAAGTGAGAGCGAACGGCGCAGGACCATCTCTCGCGGCATTGTCTGCTTCGTCCCCACCCGCGCGTTACTGACGTCGGCGTTCGCCGGTTCCGTTCGAATCGACCGGCAGCGCACTCGGTGCGTCGGCTCGGCGCTTCTTCGCCTTCAAGATGAATTCTGGCGCCAGGCAGACGCCGAGTACGGTGACCGGAATGATCTGTTGGGCCTGGATCAGAAAGGCGACCGCGACTGCCTGGCCGCGGTCAAGTCCGAACGCCACTGCTGTGGCGGCGTAGGCGGCCGGGGGTCACGCGCAGCACGAAACCGACGTTGACGGCGAGGAGTGCCGCGACGGTGACGCCAGTCGAAATCGGGAAGTGCGCTGCGTTCGCCGTCATCTGGTACGTCGGCACCTGGAGCGCCCATGCACACACACTCAGCAGAAGCGCCGCGACGAAGCGCGAAAGATTCGAGTGACGTGGACCCCGGAACCGTAACCGCCTCCACGATGTGCGGGTGGCGCAGCAGCCAGCCGAGCAGAACGCCCACCAACAGGGGCGAAGCGATCGCGTACGGTCGCAGGCGGTCGAGACTCGGCGGCAATTCCAGAAAAAGGGCCGCCAGCGTGAGAAGCACGACGTATCCCACGAGGTCAAACAGCCGCTCGAGCGCAAGCGTGGCGACGACGCGCGCGCTGTCCACGTGCGCTGATCGGGCAACGAAGATGACACGCGCAGCTTCCCCTCCATTCGCGATCAGCACGTTGTTGAGTCCGGCCCCGGCGAAGGTGGCGCGGAGTGCGAGCGAAAGGGATGTCACTCCGATGGGGCGCAGGAATACCCACCACCGAATTCCCTTGACGACCCCTGCCGCAATGTTCAGTACTGCGGCGAACAGAAGGAGCGGGAAGGAGGACCCGCGCATCGCGCCCCAGGTGTCGCGCCAGTTCACCTTCGTGGCGAAGAGTACCAACATCGCCAGGACGAAGACGGTCAGTCCGGCACGGAGCGTCCGCGAGACGGATGGAGACATGGGCATTGTTCTCAACCTGGTACGGACGCCGAGCCATCGGCGCAACGGGCGGCAGAGATACTCGGAGTGGTGTCCGGTGTCACGTACCCTGGGCGACGAGGGGCAATGGGATGATACACCCCGTGCGTGCGAGTCCGCTCTCGGGGTGCGGCCTGCGGGCATCACAACCTTGCTTCGCGCCTCCGCTGCGGGACGCTACGTTGTTACGACCTTGCTGGACTGCTTTATGCTAAGTAAAATGCGACGACGCTGCAGGGCACGCGGTTCCCTGCTGAGCTGCGTGGGTCGGAACCAAGTATGGGATGCGGGTATATTGGCACAGGAGGCGCAGCGTACCT
>JANMSC010000334.1:0-4545 GCA_031388885.1 Gemmatimonadales bacterium
CTCGGGATCGGCATCTCGGCGATCGGCGATGTGCGGGGCGCCTACGTACAGAACGAGAAGAAGTTGTCGACATACGAGGAGCGCATCCACGCGGGTCAGCTTCCAGTGGCGCGCGGCGTGGTGCGCACGGCGGACGACGAGATCCGGCGGAGTGTGATTCACGACCTGATGTGCAACTTCCGTGTCGATACTGTCGACATCTCGCGACGCTTCGGCCTTGACTTCAAGGCCTACTTCGCAGACGACCTCGCGCTGCTGGCCCCCGCCGAGCGTGAGGGACTCGTGAAGCTCGGCGAGGGCTGCATCGAAGCGACACCGGTGGGCGAACTGTTTGTGCGCAACCTCGCAATGTGCTTCGACCGGTACCAACGCGACAAGCACGATGCCGAGTCGCGACCCATTTTCAGCCGCACGGTGTGACCGTTCGGCGCCTCGTCGTGGTCGGCGGCGGAATCTCCGGACTTGCGGCAGCATGGGCCGCTCGCCAGGTGGCCTCATGCGTGGACGGTGGCCTCGAGGTGCTCGTGCTCGAGCGCGGCGGCGCCGTCGGCGGCAAGGCCAGCAGCATCGCGCGCGACGGCTGGCTCGTAGAGGGAGGACCGTCCGGCTTTCTGGGCGGACGTCCCGAGCTGGAGCGCCTCATCGACGGTGTCGGCCTTGCGAGCGAGCGGGTGCCGGCGAACCAGGCGTCGGCGCGGCGTTTTCTTTTCCACGCCGGACGGATGCGGCGGATCATTCCGAACCCCGTCGGGCTGCTGCGCGAGGGGATCCTCGGGGTGCACGGCGTCGCGCGCATGCTGGCGGAGCCATTCATCGCGGCGCGGCGCGACGACAAGGACGAGTCCGTATGGACCTTTGCGGCACGGCGCCTCGGTGCTGATGTTGCTGACCGGATCATCCTGCCGATGGCGCTCGGCATCTTCGCGGGCGACGCGCGGCGCCTCTCGCTGGCGGCGGCGTTTCCGCGGATGGCAGCGCTCGAACGGGAGCACGGTTCGCTGATTCGTGGAATGATCGCGAGGCGTGGGCGCACGAGTTCGGGCGCGCTTACTTCCTTCCGGCACGGCATACAACAGTTGCCGCGCGCGCTGGCCGAGCGCGGCGGCTTCGCCGTCCGGTGCGACACGGAAGTACGGGCACTCCGACGCACCAACGACGGGTGGAGCGTCGCGGTGGACGGGGAGGCCGAGTCGATTCCGGCGGATGCCGTCATTCTCGCCGGCGAGCCGTGGGCGATGGCGCCACTGGTGCAGCCGCACGACGCGCCGCTGGCAGCGGAACTCACGGCGATTTCGTGCCCGCCGGTGGCCGTGGTCGCGCTTGGGTTTGGGCCGGCGGCAGCGGCCCGGGTTCCCGTCGGGTTCGGCGTGCTGATCGCCCGCGGCGAAGGGTTTCGGATGCTCGGCAATCTCTGGGAGACGCATCTCTATCACGGTCGCGGCCCGGCCGGTCACGTGCTCGTGCGCGCGATGTTTGGCGGCGCGGTGGATCCGGAGGCCGGCACGATGTCGGAGGCCACGCTTGCCGCCCTCGCGCGCACGGAGATGGCGAGGCTCTACGGCATGACGGACGCGCCAGTGTTTGAGCACGTCGTGCGCGTACCGCGCGCGATCCCCCAGTATGAGATCGGACACACCGCGCGCGTGGCGCGCATCGCTGCTGCGTTCGAGAGGCTGCCCGGACTGAGCATCACGGGGAACGGACTGCGCGGCATTGCCTTTGCCGATGCCGCCAGTGACGGCGTGCGCATCGGCGAAGCGGCGGCGCAGCGGCTCAGCTGACACCCGAGTGGGAGAACACCGACGGGGAACGCCTCGCCAATTCGCGGCCAGGATGCCGAGGCTTCGTGCGGCGTAATGCAGGCAGGAGCCGCGAGGCTCCTTGACGGACGTGCGTCGTCGGTCTCTCTTCCAGCCGGGACGCGCTACCGCGGCGCTTGTGGGGGGTCCCCGATCGACGAATTCCTTTTGCCAAGGACACCATTATGCGTGGTGCGCTGCACATCACCGCGATGGCCTCCTTGGCGTTCGTCTGCGCCTGCGGCCCAACGCAGAGACGTCACACGCCCGCGGGCGACACCGAGATCATCGACAGCGGGCGTCCGTCATCCGATCTGCAGGCGATCATTCAGCGCGCTCCGAAATTGCCGCTCCAGGCCACTCCACTGAACGTGCAGCCTCCGAGTAGCGACTGGCAGTTGGGGCGAGTGTCATGGATTGCCGAGGACCCGAATGGCCTCATTTACTTGTTCCAGCGCGGCGACATGGTGGATGCGATTGTCGTCATTGATCGCGATGGGCATGTCGTGCGGTCGTGGGGCAGGGGTAGGTACACCACGGCCCACGCGATCCGAACCGATCCGCAGGGCGACATCTGGACGGTGGACGCTGCGACCTCGATGGTGCGCAAGTACAACCCGGAGGGACGGAAGCTGATGGAGATTGCCGTGGGCGGACGGCCAGCGGTGTGCATGGATCAGCAGATTGTCCCTGAGTCCGAACGCCCGACAGCAGCAAACAACTTCTGCGGTGCGACGGATGTCGCGTTTGCACCGAACGGGCATGTCTTCGTTGCCGACGGTTACGCCAACAACCGAATTCTGGAGTACAGCAGCGACGGGAAGCAGCTGAACGAATGGGGCAGCGCGGGTACCGGTCCGGGGCAGTTCCGGTTGCCGCACTCGATCCGGATCGATGACGGCGGAACGATCTATGTGTCCGACCGCGAAAACGGGAGGATTCAGCGCTTTGATCTGACCGGCAAGTATCTGGGCGAGTGGTCGAACCTGGGACGGATCTACTCGTTGGAGATCAGAGATGAAGCGATGTGGATTGTGACCCAGCCGCTCGAACTCCCCAACGGGGCCCCCGGCTGGCTGCTGAAGCTGGATCGCGCAACGGGAAAGGTGCTGGGCTATGTCGACGTCACGGGTGGGCATGGGGTGGCTGCCCTCGCGAATGGTGATCTACTGGTCGGCCCGGGGCCGGAGGGCGCTGCACCTTGGCGATTCCGCCCAACGCCGTGATGCGCCTGAGAGGGCGTGGCCGTCGGCAAACCTGGCGCACATCGGTGTGAATCCGAACGAGTGACCCCGGGCGAGTTCGCTTCCTGATATGACGAGGAGACGATTCATTGCGTCGCCCAGCCGATGATGGCCTAACTGGCGCTTCCTGCGGGCGGCCGCGCAGCGATGAAGTAGCTTCGCTACAGTGCGCGGCCGCCGCAGAAGCGCTGAGGCGTTGCGCGGCCCAGGCTGACCATGAGGCATAGAAGCAATGCACCGCATATTCACAGCCCAGACTCACCAGACACAACCCTACCTGTATATCGGCAAGGTCGCGGCTATGACCGGCGCCTCGCGCAAAGCAATTCGCCACTACGAATCGTTGGGCTTGCTCCCGACTCCTCAACGCATGGGGAGGTATCGAGTCTATTCGGAACGGGATGTCTTTCTCGTTCATATGATCAAGTACGCGCAGTCGTTCGGATTCAGCCTGGCGGAACTCAAGGAGCTGGCGGCTGCGAAGGTCAGCGGACATCGGTTTCCATTGAAGCTTGCCAATGCGCTCTGCGCGCGGAAACGAGCGGCACTGCGTGCCGAAATCGAGGCCCTGTGGAAGCTCGATCAGCATCTCGTCGACATGAAGGCCGAGATGAACCGCATTTTTGGCGCTGGCGATCCTGCTTCACTCGGTACCCTTGACCCTGCCCCTAGGGGCAAGGCCTAGCTTGAAAGCTGTCGAGAAACTCTATGCACAACTGTCGACGGCCAAGGCATTCGACAAGTTGATGGAGATCCTCGGCGTACTTCCACGCTAGCGGGGAGCTTGCTGACATGACTCATCACGTTGCGGCGCAGAAAAGACCTTCGCGCTTCGGAGCCCATCTGTTGCTGGCCCTGCTGCTCCTCGTGGGAGGCGCTGTGGTTGCCTTCTGGCCGGCTGCTCGGACTGCGGTGCTGATCCTCGGCGCCACGTCCGTAGCGGTCCATCTGGGGCTGGCGCTCGTCGCACTCCTCGGCATCCGGCTGCTGAGGAGGGCCCATTCCGGGAGAATCGATCCCCTGTCACAGGGGCAAACCATCCGCTGGGCTGCCCTGTATGACGTGCTGGTGCCGACGCTCTCCTTCGGCCGAGAGCGCGTCTTCCGCGAGTCCACGTTGGAACGCGCCCGCGTCTCACCCGGCGAGCGGGTGTTGGACGTCGGGTGCGGCACGGGCACACTCGCCCTTGCGGCGAAGCGGCGCGTCGGCGCGAACGGGACGGTCCACGGCGTCGATGCGGCGGCGGAGATGGTGGCGAGGGCAAGGCAGAAGGCCGCCCGCGAGGGCGTCGAGGCGATGTTCGACGTCGCGCCTGCACAGGCCCTTCCGTTCCCGGATGGCGCCTTCGACGTGGTGCTCTGCACCCTCATGATGCACCATCTGCCTGACCACGGGCGCAAGCAGGCCGTGGCGGAGATGCGCCGTGTGCTACGGCCTCCCAGTTGTAGGTCAGGCGCACCGCCCACAGCGTCACCAGGCCGAGCACGAGCAGCGGCCGGGCC
>JANMSC010000346.1:0-1877 GCA_031388885.1 Gemmatimonadales bacterium
CCCCGGCGCTGGTGGTGCGGGGTGGCGTCGGCCTCTTCCGCGGCACGATGCCCGCAACGTTGCCAGGCACGGCGCAGGCGCAGGCTGGCCTGAGCACCACGGAGACGCAACTGTTCTGCGTCGGCGATGCCGTGCCGCTCCCGAACTGGACCAGTTTCGCCGACGACCCGAACAGCATTCCGACCGAGTGTGTCGGCGGCGTGTCCACGCCGATCGTCACCGGCCGGCGCACCGCCACGACGTATGCCGACAACTACGGTGCGCCCAAAACCTGGCGCACCAACCTCGGCGTGTCGCGCCGGTTCTGGAACACGTACAACTTCACCATCGATGCGTCATACGTACGCGGGATCGGCCAGAGCGCGTCCCGTGATCTCAACCTGTTGACCACCCCACGGTTTGCCCTGACCAACGAGAATGGGCGGCCGGTGTACGCAGATCCATCGCAAATCGTGCCATCGACCGGTGCGATCCCCTTCACCGCATCCCGCATTGATCCGACGTACGGCTCGGTGAACCAGGTGTTCAGCGCGCTCGAGAACGAAACCAGGCAGATCACGGCAAGCCTCAGCGCGTTTACCCGCCGTGGTGCCCTGCTCAACCTGAGCTACACCTGGCAACAGTCGCGGGATCAGGGCGGCAGCGGCGGCGGGGGTGGCCGAGTCGGTGAATTCGGTGGCGGCAACCTCACTGCTGGTGATCCCAACATCTTTGAATGGGCGCGCTCAAGCAATGAACGTCGCCACAACATTCAGGCGAACCTCACCTGGCCGTTCAACCAGTCGCTCGAAATGTCGGCAGTCGCTAACGTCACGTCGGGCACCGCCTACACGCCGATCGTGGGGAGCGATGTCAACGGCGATGGCTCGCGGAACGATCGCGCCTACGTCTTCGACCCGACCGCGGCGGACCCTGAAGTCGGCGCAGCCATGAGCCGACTGCTGGCGTCGACCTCCGGCGGCGCTCGCGAATGCCTCCAGTCGCAGCTTGGTCGCGTTGCCGATCGCAACAGCTGCAGCGGTCCGTGGCAGCCAAATGTTTCGCTCCAGCTCAACTGGCGCCCGGGAATGTTCAACAACCGTCTCGCGATCTCGTTCTCGACGATCAACCTCCTCGGCGGACTCGACGAGCTGGTGCACGGCGCTGACAACCTGTCCGGCTGGGGCGGATTCGCCCGCCCCGACAACACGCTGCTCACCGTGCAGGGATTCGACGCGACCACCAACCGTTATAACTACGTCGTCAACGAGCGATTTGGCGCGACGAACGCGGGTGCGACGGCAGTGCGCTCACCATTTCAGGTCGGCGTGAACGTCCGATACACGATTGGCCCCGACCTGCGGCAGGAGATGATGCGTAGGGCCTTTGGTGGTGGCAACGCGCAGCAAGGCAATTTCGCCCAGCAGATGCTGGCGAACCTGCCGACGCACGTCGCGAAGGCCGCGATCCTGCGGCGCGACTCGCTCGCGCTCACTGCCAGTCAGGCGGCGCAGCTGCAGCTGATCGCCGATTCGAGCGACGCCAAGCGGAAGCCGCTCATCGACTCGCTGCAAGTCGAAGTCGCGAAGGCCGGCGCGAATCCCGACATGATGGCGCTGATGCCCAAGTTGCAGCCGCTGCTCATGTTACTTCGTGCGGAGAATACCGCCGGTACGGCGGCGGTTCGGGCGATCCTGACGGATGTCCAGTGGGCGCTGCTGCCCGAATCCGTCCGCAATCCACAGAACTTTTTCGGCGGACAGCGTGGACCCGGCCAGGGGCCGGGCGGACAGGGCCAGGGACAGGGACGACCGCGCGGCGGTGGGGGGAGGCCGTAAGAACACGAGAAGGGAGAAGGGATGTCCAAAGCTTATACCGTCTCCCGTCACCCGTCGTCT
>JANMSC010000409.1:0-3315 GCA_031388885.1 Gemmatimonadales bacterium
CGGTACCAATACATCGCCGATGAACGGCCTCGAGCACGACCGCGTTGATGACCGGTCTCGCTCGATCACGCCCGCGGTGGTTCAAGTCACCCATCGCTACAATGATCCGCGTGGCCTGGTCGATCGATTTGGTCGAGTCCATCACCCGGAAGAAACGCGTCTCGCCCAAACGCCTCAGTCGCAAGAAGGTCGTCCACGAAGGAATCGTTGTCGCCAACGAACAGACGGCGAGAATCCTCGACTAGGGCTGGCGACTCGTAGGGGCCTGCGCGTGTGAGCAACCGGGGAGATAGCTGACACTGTAAACCGGGTACATGGTTGACACTTCGAGGAGCTGCCGGTCAGCTCCGAATGACATACTTCCGCTCATCAGAGCGTGCGATCAGGACGTTACAGAAGCAGATCGACCGGATGCTCTGTTCGACCTCATCAAGTCCGATGTCGTAGCCCCCGAGCGGCGTGGCAAGGAAGAGCAGACGCTGCCAGGCTTGATCGATTGACAGAAATCTGTTCCGGCGCGATAGTGGTATCGCGTTCCACGCCGCGCCGCGCGGATTCTCCACCAGTTGGCTGTAGTGATATTGGTTTCACCTGCAATGCGAAAGGGAGGCAGAAATGTCACGCGTTCACGGACTCGTTGGTGCACTGACATACCTCGTCGTGACGACCACGTCGGGGATCGCGCAGGAGGCGAAGATGACCTCGCCCGCGGACGGTCACACGATCCACGTGACCGCGCCGCACGTTGTGGCGGGCAAGGTCATGGGACCGTACCATCACTATTGCAAGGTGGTCTCGCCCGAACCAGTGATTGAGTGCCTCGTCTATGGTTCCAGCGATCCGGGCGCCCGCCTGGAGCAGGTCGAGTACATCGTTGCCAAATCCATCACGCGCTCCGGGACAGTCTCGCTGGCATCCTGGAACAAGAACTGGCACGACCACCAGCAGGAAATCGGTACGGGCCGGGTACAGGTTCTTGACATGCCGCCGGAGCAGGCGAAGGCGGTAGGCGACCTCGTCGCGACCACCGATGGGATCATTTTTCACTTGTGGTCGCACGATGCCAAGGTCCCGAGCGGCAAGGTGATCATCGCCCAATCGGTTGGGCATGTCCACCTGACGGCCGCGCAATTGAAACAGGGCGCACCGCCCAAATAGCTGGAGACACCCACTCCGCTCGGGATGGAGCAGCCGTGCCGCCGACCCCGCGCTTGCTGCCGCCGGGGCTCGTGCGGCGTGGGCGCCCGGATGAGTATCCGCCATCGCGTTGAACTGACCGAGTTGACGCCCCGCCTATGCCATTCCTTGCGCGATGACGAACTCGCCGGGCACCCGATACCCCTGACCGTGCTTCCATTGCGAAATTGAGTCGAGATACTCCCGGTGCACTTCCGCCGTTATGGTGTCGTCGAATCGCGAGTAGGCCAACGCGACCGGACCACCGGCGAACACCGCACCACAGGCGTCGTCCGCTGAGTCGTATTCGAGCTCCGTCGCGATACGGTCCACCTGAACACTGCCGAAGCCCGCCTGTTCCATGGTGATCCGCAGCGCGTCGCCGCCGCCAAGCTGGAAGAACATCGGGCAGACCTCGGAGCGCACGCGCGCGTCCACGATCGGGAAGATCTCCGCCCAACCGCATTGCGCCCGCGCGCCCCACACCGTCACGACGCACCGACCACCGGGGCGCAGCGCGGTGTGCATGGCGCGCAGGACTGCCGAGGGATCGGTGACGTACATCAAGCCGAGGGCGCACAGGGCGGCGTCGAACGGCTCGTCTGGCGGTCTCATCTCCTCGGCAGCCCCGCGTTCGGCGTGAACGTGGGACAATCCGCGCCGTGCCGCCTCCTCGTTCACCGACTTCACCATCTCGTCGGAGATATCGGTCGCGAGGACGAATCCGCCCGGTCCCGCGGCATCGGCTGCCGGAAAGGTGACAAGCCCGGTTCCACACGCGACATCGAGCACGCGTTCGCCGTGCTGGACGTCGGCCAGCGACAATAGACGATGCTGTGCCGGCGCCAGCTGCCGCTCCCAATACCGCTGATAGAGCGCTGCGGCCTTGTCCCAGCCATAGCGCTGCACACGGAGCTGCAATCGGGAATCCATCGTCACCCCTCCGTACCGATGAACTGCACGACCCGGTTCAGGTCATTCGCACCGGCGAATACATCGCGGTACGGACTGTATTTGTCAGCGGTGTCGAACACCCGGAGCACGTCGTCGCGTGGTGCAGGGCTATCGACTGTGATGGTATAACGAACTTGCGTGTAGCCGGGTCGCACCTCGTCCGACACGCCGAGTTCACCGCGGCTGTCATAGTCCGCCGCCACTTCGATCTCGAGCGAGTTCAGCGGCACGCCGAGGCGCGCGGCCCACATGCTGTAACCGATGGCGAGACAGGAACCGAGCGCGCCACGGCCGAATGTGCCCGGACTGGGACCGGCGTTGTTGCCGCCCGACTTCTCGCCCATTCCGACGGTGAGCCGCCAGGGGCCGTCGGCGATCTCGCATTCGAAACCGGGGCGGAGGCGTACTGTTGTGCGCCCGGTGTGCTGGCCAAGCGAAGGGCGCAGCGCCAAGGCCTTGGCGTTGCGCTCGAGGAGCGCGCGGAGCCTGTCTTGATCGTCCATGGGGCACCTCACCGGGAGGTCTGAGTATGCGGCCGGCATCGGAGTACCGCAAGCGAGAACGCGGCATCCGCGGGGCCCTGCGACGTGAACTGTCGGGCGCGGGTTGCGGTGAGGCGAGCCTGCGTGGTCCACGACGTGAACGCCGCTACGTCGGTGCCGCGACGCCCCGGCTGGCGTGCGACGACCTCGAAGAGGGTCGGGTGGGCATATCGTCGGTCATCATTGGTGGTGACATCGGGTCGAGCTGCGCCGGTGAAGAGTTCGGTGTAGCCTGGGCCGGAAAAGTTGAGCCCGTTGCTGACGCGAACGCGGTCGCCGATGCCGCAAATGACGCCCGCGGGGACGAGGGTGTCCCAGAGGAACGGCATGATCGCTCGCCGTCGCTCTACCGCAGACTCGCGCCACCAGCGGGCCCGGAATGCCGCGGTATCTTCGATGCCGGCGTCCTTCGGGTTCGCCATAAGACTCGAGTCGGCGCCATTGAAGAGGTCCTCCGGCCGAACACCGTCGATCGTCACGAAGATCACGTGTTGCGCCTGGGCGGCGACGGGCGGCGCGAGCAGCAGCAGTAGCGTGAGCAGATGCAACATTGAAGTGCTCGTTAGTGAGTGGAGAAATGGGGGGCTCGCCTGGCTGCTTTCGGGGGCGGATTGGCGACGCGCTCGATGGCTTCTTCGTGACC
>JANMSC010000454.1:0-4306 GCA_031388885.1 Gemmatimonadales bacterium
ATCAGGATGAAGCGCTCCACATTGCCGGGGCGCACCCACGGTGAGCTCGGTGTCGCGGCGTGGGCAGGGCGGGGCGACCGTACGGGTGACATCGACATTCAGATCCGCCACAACCTCTTCGAGCGTCGTCGCGAACTCCACCGATTCCGTCGTCACCACCCACCGGCCGCCGGGCGTCAGGCGGTTGATGCGAGCGAGCGCAAAATCGCGATTCGGTCCATAGACGGGTCCGAGCGGTAATGGAAAGTCTTCGCGAATCGTGTTGAATCGTTCGCCGGCTGGCAGGCTCTCGACCGTCGACGCGATAAATCGACCGCCGCCGGCCTGAAACTCGCGCGCGGCGAGCGATGTCACGGGGTTGGCCACCGTCACGTCGTGTCCTCCTGCCTGCAGTCTGCGGCCCATTCCAACTCACCGGGCTGCTGGGCACCGATCATCAGGGTGCGCTGAGCGCCGCGATAGATCCTGATGAGTCGAGCGAACGTGCCCAGGCCGAGGGCGCGGAATTCGCCGCGGATATCCGGTCCCGCGTCACGCAGCACGTTCCACTGCGCATCGGTCAGCCCCGGAGGGCGCTGCCCGCACACCGCGAAATACCGTCCGTGGGCAGTTGATGTTGTCGTGAAGTTCGGCGACGAGGCGCGAGCGACGAGGTTCGAGAAGTACCTTAAATCCGGGTCAGGCTTTGAGTTCGCCCGACGGCATCTAAGGTAAAGACGGTCGGCAGCAGAACTCGCGTTGATCAACGGCTCGAAGTCGCCGCGCTGATCGCGGACGCCATACCGGCGATCAGGTAATTCCTTTTGGTCGGGTGTCGTTATGAGACCTTCGTCGAGTTTTGCTGCCCCGTTCATTACGCCGTTTTGCTGATCGTGAGCATTACTTGTTCGCGAGGAGAGACTATGTAGTCACACTTGACTACCGATGAGGATCGACGGGCGATCGAAGCGTTGAATAATCACGACGTGAAGCCACGTTAGCGAGCGACGTGGACCCGATCGTGTCCCAACGGACTGAGGACTTCGTGGTCCTCCCACCGGCCGGCCCAATCATCCGGGGGGCGCTCCGCAAACGCCGCCGCCGCAGAACAAGGAAAAGCGCAGCTGCAGGAGCTCATCGCTGTCGATTGCAGTGTGAATTTCGAAGAGATCACGGTGAGTGACGATCACGCCTTCGAATGGGGAATGTATCGCAGCACGGTCCGTCCTCGTGCGGGGGCGCGGACCTCACCTAGAGCGGGAAGCTGATGCGAATCCTGCAGAGACAGCCGGATGGCGCCTGAAAGATGCATCGGACGATGATGACCGCTAATCCCCAAACGCGTTGATGCGGTATGGCTCAATGAGGGTGGTAGTGTATCCGGCCGATCGACGAGCGCGGCTGTGATTAGGCCGACGCCCGGACAATTTCAAGTTGGCGCAGCTAGCACACTACCTGCTCTCTTCCACCCCATCGTCGCGCAGGGCGCGACTAACTTGGCAGGATCAATCGTTGGTACCAGCCCTCCAGCGCCTCGATATCGAGTTTCACCTCCGGCTGCACGAGCCGGTAACCGTTCAGCGCACGATCCAGCATGCCACCCATCCGGTATAAGTCTTCACGACCGGCGAGGATTCGCGCGAGGTCCGCTGTACTGAAGGTCATCATGACGACAGCGACCCGGGCGCTTTGTGATTCCAGGATCGTTGTCGCCCAGGCAATCTTCACGCGCACCTCACGGGCCGCCATTTCAAGGCCTGGGAGGCGGTCATCCAGCCGCAGCTCGAGAGCCTTCAAGTTCCAGAGGTTGTCGTTGAGCGATTCCGCGATCTCGCGCGCATCCGAAGTGCCGGTTGGGAGCGCGATCAGACGTGGCAGGAACTGGCGCAGGGACAGCGTGAACGGGGGATAGTCCTTGGCGAGCTGTTGCGCTTCACGCTCGATGTCGCCGATCAACTGAATGTGTTCACGGAACACAAATCCCTGACCGGACAGCCCACCGCTCGCCATTGCCGTGAATTCCGCCAGATCCGACACGAACCCATAGAGGTTGTATGCGGCGCCGGCAAATTTCAGCAAACGCGCCGCGCGTAATAGGTTGGCGTCGGTCTTCAGGGTTTTTGCGGCATCGGCCCCTATCGCCTTGACCATCGAGATTTGTTCCGTCGTCGCTGGCGTACCTCTGCGCAGTTCTGACCTAGGCGCTGAATGGAACTGGCTCGCCTCGACCGGCGCCGGCGCGCGCAGCGTCTCGCGCCCGGCCGATTCCTTCTGGAGACGGTTAGCGATTTCGGCGCCCTCGCCCAGTGGCTTCGCGGGAGGCGTTCCACCTCCGGGCGTCGCGGTCGACGGAGGCGCACCGGGCCTGACAATGATCTGCTTGGTGTTCTCGCCGGTCTTCCAGTGAAAGTCCTGCGCAAAGACTTTGAAGTCGCGAAATTCCGGAGGTGCCCGTCTTGCCAGCTGCTCAGCGTCGTCAATCGTTTTCTCGATATGCAACTTGGTGTTCTCGGGCTTCGTTGGCGCCTCCATTGAGCCGGGAGGGACGAAGTCATCGAGGAGATCGGGCGATCGATATTGATTACCTTTGAATCGCCCCTTCGCTTCGGACGTCCAGTCGTTCGGGAGTTTTGTCGCATCTCCAGGTTTCATCGTCGCGCCGCTGCTCGAGCTGGCGGTCACGTCAATGGCACCAAGCTCCCGCTTTACCGGATGAACGGCAACCATATCGGGACGCTTTCTGCCGTCCGGGAATGCCTCGTTGAGCCATGGCACCCGGTCGAATTGCTCCTTCCTGTAGACCTGATAACCCTGGCCCTCCAGCTTTCGACACACCTCGCGCACGTGACCACGTTCGCCGGCAGACCCGATGGCCGTCGGCTCGTTGAGATCGCTCGAGAACCCTGGCTCATCTGCCGCCTCGATAAAGTCGCTGACCGACTCGTCCCACGAGGCCAGCTGCACTCGCTCGCCGCTCGTCCGCTGCTCAAGCACGTGCTCGAGTTCGTGACGCAACAGCCGTTGCCCGTCCTTGGTGTGCGGCGCGTACTCGCCACTGTCAAAGACGACATCCGATCCGACGGCATACGCGCGCGCGTTCAGCGCTCGCGCCGACGCGGCCGCCGGCTCGCCAGTATGGACGCGCACAGAGCTCAAGTCTTGAGCGAATTGCGTTTCCATGGCGGCCCGCGTGAGCGCATCCAGCGCCTGTCCGCGTCCGTTCACGACGCGTTGCACCAGCGACGACGAATCGATCGATCCGCTCTGCCACAGGCGAGAGACCGCCTGATTTCCGACGGTGCTCTGCAGGCGAAGCACGAACGAGCGAGCGGTGCGGCCACGTTGCACTGTCGACGATGGTGACGGTACGGCGTGATCGCCGAGCGATCGGTGCTGACGGTCGCTACCCATTTCGTGCATCTCCGAATCCGCTTACCCCTCGGGTACCCCTAACCACCAGTCGATTTCTTCCAGATTGCGACGGGCGAGACCTGCGCCACGGCCTGCAGCGCCGCCGTCAGCACCTTCATCATCTCGAGCTCGTTGTTGATATTCGCGTTGCCGGCAGCGAGCGCGGTTGACGTGGCCGCGAGCTTGTTGGCGATCGTCTCGCCGTGCGTCGCGGCGGTGCGCATCAGGTTTACCACCTCGGCATAGCCGTCTCTTTCCAGTTGCGTCGACTTCATGGTCTCGGCGCTCAGCAACTGCCCGATCGCCGCCATCGCGTTGGCCAGCTTTTCCTTGTCGTTCGGCGCCGCGATGAGCGCGTCGTTTGCAATCGTGAACCGGTCCGCCGCAGTCTTTCGGAACTCGTCGATCGCAGCGTGCGTGGTGATAGCCATAGTTTATCGTCCTCTGTCGTGTCGTGGCGCAGCGTGGCAGCGACGAATTGCCAGGTCATGAACTTTCTTCATGAACTATTCGTGCCGCACGAACTTCGCGAACCGGCAGCCGATGGTATCCTTGCTGCCCTTCGTAGCTGGTCCCGGAGATTTCGATGACGTTGTTCGATCCACGACTGTATGGTCCCGCGCGTGCGTTGCTAATCATCGATCAGCTGCCCCTTGCGGAGGTCGTGAGGCATGCGCTCAATCACGGACAGTACAACACGCATGTCACCGCGACGGTGGCCGAGGCGGAACGCGCGCTCGCGGACTGGAAGCCGCATCTCGTGGTCCTCGACGAAGACATCAGGGGCAGCTCGGAGTTGGAACGGCTCGGCGACGCGGGCGGCCCCATCGATCGTCTTCCTATCGTGGCACTGACCCGCCGCGGCGATCTCAAAGCGAAGCTGGACGCATTCGAGCGCGGCGTCGACGACATCCTG
>JANMSC010000471.1:0-7160 GCA_031388885.1 Gemmatimonadales bacterium
GTCCCTGGTCGCCGCGCAATGGCTGATAGACCGGCACCTCGCGTCCGAGCGGTTGGGTTGACGGTGCAATCGCGGGAGAAGCTGGTCGGGCACACGCGCCGAGCGCGACAACGGCGCTCAATGTGGCGGCAGACGAGACACGCCGCACGGGACGACACCATTCGCGCCGGGAATGGGTCGTCGCAACACCGGTGGACGAACGTCGCGCGCCGTCGCGCGTTGGCAACGATTCCGACAGTGGCATGTTCACGTCTCTACACCCCGGGTGGCCCCTGATGGGTTGTCGCGAATGGCCTCGGCTGCGCGCCGGTGCCGTTCGCTTGCAAGGACTGTCGATGACTGCGTGGAAGCCGGGGTGCAACGGAAAGACGCGTACCCGGCGGCGAGCTAGGCGAGCGGAGGGGCGCGGGGCTGGGTGGGACGTTCGGAGGTCGGACTCGCGCGGGCTGGTGCCAATGCCCATGTGGCGAGCACCACCGTTGCGGTCGCATGTCGAAACTCCAGCGTCGCGGCGGGGTGCGCCGTGAACGCCTGAGCCAGGGCCCGTGCGGACGTTACGGTCGACTGGAAGGCGGGATGTTGATGCCCCAGATCGTGGTCGGGTGCCGCGACGGACTCAACCGGCGCCTCCGAATGAGAACCGGTCCTTCCATGTTCCAACGCCTCGTGATCGGCATCGCGATGCAACGCAGCGTGCTGAAGCTCCCACGCGGGCTGGGTGAAGCTTGCCGCGAGGAGGAGCGTTAGCGAGGTGAGTCGAGACAGCAGTAACCGGAGCATCCGCCTATGATACTCGCGCCGGAACATCAGGGCCAGCGCGAAGCCGCGCTGGGCATCCGGATCGCGACAAGCACTCCCGATGCGGCGGTGAGTGCGGCAACCACCGCAATGGCCGCGGGGATGCCAAACAGATCCGCAACAACGCCTGCCGTGAGCGCCCCCACCACGTACCCGAGGTCACGCCAGAGGCGATAGACCCCGACGGCGCGGCTTCGCCACGACGGGCCCGCAACATCGCCGATGGCCGCCAGCAGCGTGGGGTACACCATCGCCGTCCCAACGCCGAGGGCGATGCTACTGCCGAACCACCAGTTGAACGCGAGCGGGTCGGTGCGCATGGCGATCGCCGCAAGCGCAGCTGCCTGAATCAGCATGCCGATGACGATCAACCACTTCCGTCCCCATCGATCGCTGAGCGGGCCCGTCACGAGCTGCGCGCCGCCCCAGATTGCCGGATAGACGAACGCCAGCACGCTGATCTGCTTCAGGTCCATGCCCCCCGCCGCGAAGAAGACCGGAAAAAGTCCCCATGCGAGGCCGTCGTTGAGGTTGTTGACGAGGCCCGCCTGACTGACGCTCGCAAGTGCCGGATTGCGCCAGCTGACCTCGTCTGCGACCCAACGCATTGTTGGCGCAGGCGTGTCCACGCTGGATGCTCCAGTCGTCGCGTAGTTTCGCAGCATCTCATGCCGCATGTGCGCGGTCGTGTCTCGCACGAAGAGGACCGACAGGGCGAGTCCTGCCGCGGTCACCGCAATACCGAGATAGAAAGGTGCGGGGCGCAGTCCGAACCGTTCCGCCACGAGTCCCGCAGCGAGTGCGGCGCCGGCGACCGCGAGGTAGCCGGCAAACTCATTCAACCCCATCGCAAGGCCGCGCTGCTTCGGACCCGCGAGGTCGATCTTCATCACGACGGTCGATGACCAGGCGAGGCCCTGGTTGAGCCCCAGCAGAAGATTCGCGGCCACGATCCAGCCCCAGCTCGGCGCCCAGATCACCATCAGGGGAACGGGAATGCCGAGGAGCCAGCCGAGGATGAGCACCCGCCGCCGCCCGAAGCGGTCACCCCAGTAGCCGGCGAGGAGGTTCGCACCGGCCTTGGCCAGGCCGAAGGCAGCGATGAAGGTGAGCATGGCCTGCTGAGAGGCAATGCCGAATTCCGCCTCGGCGAGCAGCGGGAGCACCGATCGCTCGAGTCCGACCAGCGCACCGACGAACGCATTGACGAGCACCAGCAGGGAGAACTGGCGCCAGTTGGCGCGAAGGCCGAGGGCGACGGACTCAGTCACCGTCGGCGAGCCGGCACAAGCGTCCGGAGCGCGCGCCGTGCACCAGCCGCTAGCTCGTCCGCCGCGCCCGCGACGACCAGTGAATGCTCGCGATCAGCCAGTGCGCTCCGCTCCGGGTCAACACGACAAGCTCCGCGCCCGAACTATTGACCGCACGATCCTTGAACGTGCCCGCAGTTACCGATGTGCTTGCAACCCATGCCATGTCGCCGTGCACCTCGACGTGACGGACGGTACGGGTGGAAGGCACGGCCGCGGCAAAGGCAATGTCGGCGAGCAAGTGATGGCTGCGGTAGTCCTCGCGCGATTCGAATGCGCCCGCCTCAAGCACCAGGGCGTTCGGCGCCAGGAGGGCCATGACACCGGCAGTGTCAGCCGCGGTCAATTTCGCGTGGAACCCCTCAACCGCCCGAACCACTGCAATGGAATCGCCAGCCACGGTCATCGCGGCGCGGGTTTGCGCGCGTACGCCCGTCGGATCGAGCAGGGCGACGGCCATGATCAGAAACGTGATACGCATCGTGACCTCGGCGGAAGGGAATGTAGGATCCTTCTGAATATATGCGGGATCGTTCGGGAGCCGCGGCAGGTGTGAAACATCTCCCGCGCCAGTCGTCGAACCTGTGAGTCGCGGGCGCGTTCCAGCCGCGGCGCACCTTCTCAAGGAGGCCGGTCGTGCTACAGGTCAAGGATCCCGTCTGCGGGATGATGGTCGACTCATCGACCACCCAGTGGGCATCGAGCTACCACGGTGACACCTACTACTTCTGCGCTGAAGAGTGCATGCGCAGCTTCGACGCTGCGCCAGCGGAGTACGCAATCGCACCAGCGTTGGCAGCCGACGCTCCCGGCGAACAGCACGAACCGCCGTTCACTGTGTCTGGCGCCATGGCGGCACCGAAGTTCGGGTCCGCCGGCCGGGGCGGGGCGGAGTACGGGCAACTACCCGCGGTACACGACAGCAAGGGGTGAAGGCCGGTGGCTGCGGAGGTTGTACGATGGCGCTGAGCCCTGGGATGCTGGCGCCCGGCCTGCATGCGACGTACACTAGGTTGCCTTCCATCAGGGTGCGTCGTGAACAACCTGGAGCAGGCGCTCCGGATCGGACTCGCGGACCGGTATGCCGTCGACCGCGAAATCGGTCGAGGGGGGATGGCTGTTGTCTTTCACGCGGTGGAGCTCAAGCACGACCGACCCGTTGCCATCAAGGCTTTCCGGCCGCCAACGCCTGACCCAGTCGCGAAATCGCGTTTCCTCCAGGAAATTCGCACCGTAGCGACGCTGTCCCACCCCCACATCCTGCAACTGCACGACTCAGGTGAAGTCGATGGCATCCTGTATTTCGTCACGCCATTCGTCGATGGCGAAACGCTGCGCGGCCTGCTGAGTCGCGGCGCGGTCGCGCCGGCCGAGGCGACCCGCATCGGTGTGGCCGTTGCGGGTGCGCTCGACCACGCGCATCGTCGCGGGGTCGTGCATCGCGACGTGAAGCCCGAGAACATCCTGCTGCAGGACGACCAGCCGCTGCTTGCCGATTTCGGCATCGCGTTCCCATTTCGCGGCTCGCAGCACGACGTGCGTTTGACCGACGGCGGCTATCGCATCGGGACGCCGGCCTACATGAGCCCCGAACAGATTGCTGGCGGTGACGTCGATGGCCGCAGCGACATCTACGGACTCGGCCTGGTGATGTACGAGATGCTGAGCGGGCACAAGCCGTTCGAAGGACGACCTCCCGAGGCCGTCCTCGCCGCGCAGGTGTCGGAAACACCGCCGTCCCTCGGCACCGTGCGTCCCGCACTTGCGCCGTCACTCATTGCTGCCGTTGAACGCGCCCTCTCGAAGGATCCCGAGCGACGATGGAGTGATGCTGGGGCGTTCGCCGTGGCCATGGAACGCGTCGACGTTCGCTGGCGATTCCCCCGCTGGCTGTTTCCAGTAGCAGTTGCCAGTGCCATCGGCATCGCGGGCTGGGTCGGGGTGCAGTCCGAGTTTGCGATGGCTGACGGGCCCGTCCAGACGGTACTGGTTGCCGACTTTGATGGTTCGGCCAGCGAGCCTTCGATCGCACGCGTGGCGCGCGAACTCGTGCTGTTGGCGCTGTCGCAGAGTCGCGTCGTCTCGCCCTTGTCTCCGGACGATCTGGCGGCGGTCCGGCACGCCGCGTCGATCCCCGACTCTGCACCGCTTCCTGCGGTGCGTGCGCGCGAGTTGGCCGAACGCGCCGGTGCGGCCGCCGTCGTCACCGGTGAAGTGCTGCCGCGGGCGGGTGGGTATTCGGTGGTGCTGCGCGCGATTCGACCGGCAGACGGCGTTGCACTCGTTTCGGCGGTGACGCATGCGGAAGACGCCGCGGGATTGGTGACTGCGGCTGAACGAGCTGCGGTCGAGTTGCGACGCGGGCTGGGAGAGCGGGCACGCACCATCGCGAAGACGCAGCCGCTCATCGATGTTGCCACGCCGTCGTTCGCGGCTTTTCGGAAGTATGCTAATGCCCTCGAGCGATCACGGGTCGGTGATCTCGCGGGGAGCAGCGAGCTGTTGCGCGAGGCAGTCGCGCTCGACACTGCCTTCAGCGCGGCGTGGGCGCAGATCGCAGTCAACCATCTCGACGCGCGGCAGCTCGACTCTGCTGCCGCGGCCGTCGCCAAGGCCCTTGAGCGGCCAGAACGACTGACTGAGGCGGGCCAGTATCGCTTGCGGGCTGACGCGGCGTATGCCCTTGACTCTGACCCCGCAGCCGCCGTGCGATGGTACGATCGGTATCTGGAAGTGGTGAAGCGGTCGTCGGGTGGGCGCAACAATCGCGCGCTCTATCTCACCATGCTCGGGCGGTGGCAAGAAGCCCGATCGGAATTCCTGCGGGCGGCGGCCGAGAATCCGCGCGGTCCGTCCGCCGCACTGATGCAGCGCCTCAATGCGCTCAGTTCGGCGATCTCACTCGGCCATGTTGACTCGGCTCGCGTCGAACTGCCCGCGCTCACCGGACCATTCCGCGAGTACGGCGAGCTGCTCATCAACGCGGCCGAAGGCCGCTGGACCGACGCCGACCACGTGGCCGTCGGTGTGCTGAATGATGCGACCGCGCCGGCGTGGCTTCGAATGCAGGCGATGACGACACATGCCGCCAGCGCGTCGGCGACTGGCCGCCCGGATGAAGCCGACCAGATTCTTGCAGCCGCGGCTGAGGCGGAGCCGGGTGTCGCGGGCCGGTGGTACAGCCAGGCGCGCGTGTTGCTCGCGCTAGCGCGGGGCACCAGCGTTCCACAATTCCCGTCCGATACCGCGCCCGGTGGCATCGTGCTCGCCGGCATGTCTGCCGGTTGGGGCGGCGACGCGGCCGTGGCGGAGCGCGCTGCGCGCCAGCTGGCGTCGCTCGACAATCGTCGTCAACGACGGCTCGGCAATGGCCCATTGATAGTACGCGCCGCATCACTTGCTGGACAACGCGATTGGCGCGCAAGCGCAACAATCCTTACCGAGCACGCGAAACGCGGCGAGCTCGACGCGTTCGCGCTAGATCGCCCGTCGGGCGACCTGATGCGATGGGCCGAAGCACGCGCGTGGCTGGCCGCAGGGGATTCGGCGTCGGCGCGCCGTGCCCTCGAGCCATTGCGCTCGACTTCGCACCTGCCGCCCAATCAGCTGCCGTTACGCGGCCTCACGATGGTGTTCGCCCGTCCGTTCCTCGTTACTCAACCGTAGAGGAGGTTCTTGTGCGTTTCACGATCAGTGCAATGCTGGTGCTTACCGTCGCCGGATGCGGCGGCGGCAAATCGTCGGGCAAGGAAACGACCACGACGTCCAGCACAACGACGTCGACCACTGAGTGCGGCGATTCCGTCGGCCACAGCGGTGCACCGTGCCGCGATTCAAAGACCACATCAACCACGACGTCGACGTCCACGACGAGCGCTGATACGGTGGGGACGAGCGGTACGCCGTAACAGGCGCGACACCCACGATGCACAAGTGCCGCGCGGAACAGGTCTATAGTCGATAGTGCGTTGGAGCTGGCGATCGTTCGCGATGCCGACGTCGAATCGCTATCGACTATCGCCTGGTGCGCGGTCGCTCACGGCCCACGGCCCATGCCTCATGGCCCACCACGCGCACCAGCGTTCCCCACGGGTCGCGCGCCGTGCCGCCTTCCGGTGTGATGACAACGGTGTGGCCACCAGCTTCAATGCTCGCGATCGCCGCGTGCGCGCTCTCGACCGTCGGCACGACGACTTCCCATTCGAGCAGTCGCGCATCGTGTACGCCAGCGGGGGAGGCGCCGCGGGCCCAGGTGTTGACGCCGAGGTGATGGTGGTAACCGCCGGCCGAGAGGAACAACGCGCCGGGATAGCTCCATACGGTCTTGTCGAGCCCCAAGCCGTCGTGATAAAACGTTGCGGCGCTCGGGATATCGCCGACGTGCAGGTGCACATGTCCGATGCTGGTACCCGGTGGCATGCCGGTCCACGCCTCGCCGCCAGCAGCACGCGTCAGGTCGGCGAGGTCGAGCGGGTCGGTGGCCATCGCGAGCTGACGATCGACGTACCGCCACGTCTCGCGCGGCCGATCGGCGTACACCTCGATGCCGAGTCCATCGGGGTCGTGCAGGTACAGTGCCTCGCTCACGAGGTGATCGGACGCGCCGGCCCGCTCACCGATCGTGTCGAGGTGTTGCACGAATCGCCCGAGTGAGGTGCGGTCGGGGAGCAGGATCGCGAAATGGTAGAGCCCAAGGCGACCATTTCGAGGGACCGGCGACGCACCCGCGTATTCGCGCAACTCGACAAGCGCTGTATCTGAGCCGTCGGCACCGAGATGTACCGTGCCGTCGACACGATCAAGCACCCGGAATCCGAGCACCCGTTGGTAATAGTCGAGTGACCGGCCGACGTCGGCAACTTGCAGTCGCACGGCGCCGAGTCGTGTCGTGGTGGGGAGGCGGAAGCCTGGCGGGGCGACGCCGAAGTCACGAGTTGGGTGCATTGCCGGATCTCCAGAGGGCCGTGTGGCATGGGACATGTGGCACCGGTGGGTGCGACAGGCATGACGCACCCACGGTGCCGGCTCTTCTCGCTTCTCGTTGAATGTTAC
>JANMSC010000001.1:0-2599 GCA_031388885.1 Gemmatimonadales bacterium
CAGGATGCCGGAAGGATTTCGCCGCCTCACCGGGATTACAGCGCCGGTGCTCGGCATCGGGTACCTCGCCGACACCCTTGTCGCGATGACGCCGGAGCGCATCCTGTGGCGTGACCCGATCAGCGGCGCCTGGGCCGCCGGGCCCGTCCTTTCAACGGAGCTCGGCAGGCTCATGGTACTTCATGCGACCATCAACGGACTGTGGGTCGGTGGAGAGCGAGGCGCCGGGCTCGTCGGACCCACATCCAATGTGCTGCGCGCGCTGCGGGTGCCATCGGACATTCCGGGGCGAGTGACCGCGATCGCGAACGATGGCACGTACCTCTGGATCGGCACGCCGTTCGGGCTCGTGCGATTCCTCCTTGCGGGTCGATGATGGGCGAATCAACGGCGATCATGTTGGGCGACGGCGCTGAATTCGATCGCGTTCGCGAGATCGCAGCGGCGCTCGGCGACCGCGCCGGACCGCTCGGTGACGACACCGCCGCAATCCCGCCGGGCACCGGCACGCTCGTGGTGAGCACCGACGTGAGCGTTGAAGGCGTGCACTTTCGCCGAGACTGGCTCACCTGCGAAGAAATCGGCTGGCGCGCCACCGTTGCGGCACTGTCCGATCTCGCGGCGGCGGCTGCGATTCCTGCCGGGCTGGTGGTCGCACTGACGGTCCCGACCGATGCGACGCCTGACGACACGATCGCGGTGATGCGCGGTGTGGGTGATGCGGCACGCGTCTCAGGTACCAAGGTCCTCGGCGGTGATCTATCCAGCGGTCCCGCATGGTCACTCGCGGTCACCGTATTCGGTCACTCGGCGCGGCTGATGTCGCGTCGCGGGGCGCTGCCGGGCGACGGCGTGTGGGTCACCGGCTGGCTGGGCGGGGCACACGCGGCCTTGCGCGACTGGACCGCTGGGAGGGAGCCGGAACCCACGCTGCGCGAGGTGTTTGCGAAACCACTGCCGCGGCTCGCGGTGGCACGCTGGCTGGCGGAGCGCGGTGCGACGTCGATGATCGACTTGAGCGACGGCATTGCTGGCGACGCGCGCCACTTGGCGGCGGCCTCGGACGTCCGACTGGAGATCGACATCGGCGCCTTACCGCTTGGCGCCGGGGTGGCAGAGGCCGCGGCGGCGTGCGGTGCTGATGCGGCGCTCGATGCGGCGGCCGGCGGCGAGGATTACGAGCTGCTGGTGACACTCCCGGCGGACTTTGCGGCGCAGGACGCATGTCGACTCGCGACCGGCGTGCCGTTGACGCGGATCGGGACAGTTGTACGCGGACATGGGTCCGCGGTGCTTCGCGATGGCGTGGCAGTGAACGTGCGCAGCTTCAGGCATCCGGTGTAGCGGGCGCGGTTGTCAGGGGCCCGACCCCATGGCGACGACGTGTCATTGCGTGCCGGGTGATGGTAGTGACGCGTTCGTCGAAATACGAGTCACCGGAATCAGGCTACCGACGCAGCGTCAGGTACAGCCACGACTTCTCGAAGAGCACCTTGCCGAGATGCCATCGCCGACTCGGAGCGTGGACCGTCACGCGTGGTACGGGCTCGGCGTAGAAGTCTCCCCCACCGAAACCCGCCTTGCCGCCGCCGATCTCGATGAAACACTTGCCGTGCCCGCCGAAGCGCTCCGATCCCACGCGGCCATGAATGACCGTGGCGATGTTCCGCGCGACGACCGTGGCCTCCCCGTGGGCGAACACGCCCGCCTTGGGCAGCGGCTTGCCGAGCGCAAGCGGGATTGACACGACGTCGCCAATGGCGAAGAGGCCGGGGTAGGATGTCTCGAGCGTGTGCCGGTCGACCGTGATCCATCCTGAATCGCCGGCGAGGGGGCTTTCGCGGATAACACGCGGGGCGCGGTGAGGCGGCACGTAGGCGAGTACATCGAAGCCCGACTCCGCACCGCCGGCGAAGAACAGCCGCCGCTCGGCAGCGTCGACGGACGTGACCTGGTGCTCGGGGTGGTACGGAATCTGTCGGTCGGCCAGGAGCTGCCTGACCGCGCCCGACATTTCGGGCCCGGCGACGCCCATCGGCGCCGGCTCGGACGCATACAACTCGATGCTCACTGCATCGCGAAGCCCGACCCGCCGGTAGAACGCGTCGATCAGCAACGCGGCCTCGTAGGGCGCGGCAGGACATTTGTATACGGGAGCCGCGGTCAGCACTACGACGCGACCCCGCGGGAGTGCCGCCAGAGAGGCGCGCAGCGCCTCGGCGCCAGCCAGCGTGTAGAAGTTGTGTCCGGCGTCTTCGAGCCCGGGGATGGTTTCGGGCGCGAGCTCGGCGCCGCGCGAGACGACGAGGTAGTCCCCGACGAGCTCCTCGCCCGCGACAGTGACGGCCTTGCAGACCGGGTCGATCCGGTTGATCTCGCCGCACCTCACCTCGATGCCCGCACGCTCCAGCCGATCGAGCGGACGCCCGATGGCTGCTGACTCGCGGAGCCCAACCATCAACCACAGGAGTGAGGGCGCGAACACATGGTCACGTTCGCGATCGATCAGGATCACGCGGTGTCGGCGCCCGAGCCGCTTGCGCAGCTCCCGCGCGGCGACGACGCCCCCGACGCCGCCTCCGAGGACCAGGACGGTTCG
>JANMSC010000019.1:0-4169 GCA_031388885.1 Gemmatimonadales bacterium
ATCGTTGGTGTAGCTGTGCACCGTGGTCATGAAGCCGCGCACGAAACCGAATGATTCGCGGATCACCTTCACCACCGGGACGAGGCAGTTGGTCGTACAGGAGGCGTTCGAGACGACGTGATGCGTTGCCGGGTCGTAGTCGAGATGATTGACGCCATACACGAACGTCTTGTCCTCGCCTTTCGCCGGCGCAGAGATGATCACTTTCTTGGCACCACCCTGCAGGTGCAGCGCGGCCTTGTCGCGATCGGTAAAGATGCCGGTCGACTCGAGCACGATATCGACGCCGAGTTCGCCCCACGGCAGCCTCGCCGGGTCGCGCTCGGAGAAGACCCTGATCAGGTCGCCTCCGACGTCGAGACCGCCATCGACCGCCGTGACCTCCTGAGGAAAACGCCCGTGCACCGAATCGTACTTGAGCAAGTGCGCGAGGGTGGTGGTGTCGGTCAGGTCATTGACTGCGACGAAGTCAATGTCGGTGATGCCAGCCGCCTTGGCCGCTCGCACGACGTTTCTGCCGATGCGGCCGAAGCCGTTGATGCCGACACGAATGCTCATCCTGGGTCCTCACGTGACATGAAATGGGTGACGAATCCGGGCTGCATGGCCGCTTCCGTCAGGGGCGGCGCAGCCCGGGCGAACGTGACGGCACGCACGTCCCGCGCACCGGCATCGAGCAAGGCCTTCGCCGCCGAACATAATGTGGCGCCGGTCGTGAACACATCATCGACGAGCACCGCTCGCCGCGGGTCGGCGCGCGCCCAGAACGCGCCATCGAGATTGCTGCGCCGGGCGTCGGGGGCAAGGCGGGTCTGGCTCGGCGTGTCGCGGATGCGGGCCAAACGGGATGGCCGCACCGCGTGACCGGTACGGGCGCCCAGGGCGCGGGCGAGGTGCACCGCCTGGTTGTAGCCGCGACGACGAGCGCGGCCGGGTGCAAGCGGAATCGGGACGAGGTCGGCATCTCCGGCATCGTGCAGCAGGGGCACCATGCGGAGCGCGAAGGCGTCGGCCAGGCGCCACCAGCCATCGTATTTCAGTTGGTGTACCAGGCGGCGTACTTCAGCGTCGAGTGTCACGGCGCTTCGCACGTGGGCGAACCCGCCTGGCCACGAAACACAGCGCCGACAGGCGAGGCCAAGATCTGTCGGCTCCCCGCAAATCGGGCATGTCGGGTCCGGGGTCGCGCGCCAACGCATCCGGCACACCCCGCACACCAGCAGCTCATCGTCGTCGGTCACCGCGGCGTGGCACGTGATGCATTCCGCCCCGAGCAGCCACCGCTCGGCGGTGCGCAGACCGTCAGCCCAGGCGACCATGCAGCACCGCGCGCATCAGTTCGACTGGTGGCTGGACGCCCGGGAGCCAGAGGCGCCACGCGGCGGCGCCCTGCACCAGGAGGGTCTCACGTCCATCGATGGCATCACACCCTCGGGCGTGCCATGCACGACACCACGCGGTTGGACCGTCGGCACGATACGTGAGATCGAGTGCGAGGCGAGCCGATGGCAGCGTGACCGGATCGATCGGCAGCGGATCGGTTGCGTCAAGGCCGAGCGGAGTGGCGTTGATCACCAACGATGCGTCGTCAGGCTGCCCCGGCGCTGCGCCAATCGAGTCGGCCCACATCCCGAAGTCTGCAGCGCGACCCGGATCACGCGACGCCACCGCGAGACGGACACCGCACTGCGCCGCCGCGCCGGCCACCGCCCGCGCGCTGCCGCCCGTCCCGATGACGAGCCAGGTGCCCCCAGTGCCGCCGAGTCGGGTCACCCCGCCGATGACGCCTTCGACATCGGTATTCGTCGTGGCGAGTTCGCCGTCGGCGGACGCGCCGAACGCATTGGCGACCCCAAGCCGCTCGACCACCGGATCGGCCCGTCCAACCGTGGCGGCAGTACGCTTGTGCGGCACGGTCACGTTGCCGCCGCCGCCTGCCGATGCGAGGACTCGCATCGCGTGCGGCAGGTCGACCGCTGCGCAGCGGAGCGCGACGTAGGTCGCGTCGATTCCCATCGCCCCGAACGCAGCGTTGTGCATCTGTGGCGACATCGAGTGGGCCACCGGATCACCGAGGAGCGCGAACACGCGACTCGTGGCAGCCACTTTCACGCGTCCACCACTCGGGGCCGGTCGCGAACCAGCCGTTCCATGATCCGGCCCAACAGCCGATCGAACTCGGCGGCCGCCGCACGATAGCCCTCGACATCACCACCGAACGGATCGGGCACGTCCACGCCGGGCACTTCTCCGGCGTACTCCTGGATCAGATGCGCCTTGCGGTCACCGCCGAGCTGACTCACCGACCACAGATGCTCGCGACCCATGGCGAGGATGACATCGGCCGTCTGCACGTCGGCGGCGCTCAGGAGCCTGGCGCGGTGAGACGAGAGGTCGAGGCCGCGCTCAAGCGCGACCAGATACGTTCCCTCCGACGCGGGCGCGCCACTCCTGGCAGCCGTGCCGGCCGACACCACCTCGACGTCGGCCAGACGAGGCTCGGTCGCGACACTGGCGGCGAGCATTGCAGCCGCCAGCGGCGAACGACAGGTGTTGCCGGAACACACGACGAGCACTCGCATGGCGGTGCGATTCATGGCGCCATCGACCCCGCGCGTCGGCGCAGCTCGTCCCGCGGAATCGCGCCATCGCGGATGATCACCGGCCGCGGACCGGTGCAGTCGACCAACGTGGACGGCGGCACGTTCCCGAGCACACCGCCATCGAGCACGAGCAGTTCGCCGCTGGCAACGGCGTCCGGAAAGAGTTGGCTAATCCCTTCGGCACCCGGCGACGGCGCGCCGCCGGCACGATTGGCCGAGGTGGAGGTGAGCGGCACACCGATTCGCTCAATCAACCGGGCGAGCACGACATGCGACGTCCACCGGACGGCGATGCCACCTTCGGCGCCACGCAGCCGATCCGGCAGCTTCCCTTCGCCGCCGCGCAACACCAGCGTCAGCGGGCCCGGCCAGAATTCGCGCGCGAGTGCCGTGGCATACAGTGACATCACCAAACCGGACGCCTCGAGCATCGCGACACCGCTGACCAGCAACAGGAACGGCTTGCGCGGCGGACGCCCCTTGAGGCGTGCCAGCGCGTCGAGGCCAGCGTCGTCAGCGAACGAGCCGAGTCCGTAGACCGTCTCGGTCGGATAGGCGAGCAATCGACCGTGTTGCAAGTGTGCGGTGACGCGCGGCGCCAGCGCATCAGCATCCGCGGGGGTTTTCAGCTCGACCATCATGGGGCGCCCGCCAGCCACCCGGCGAGTGCCAGATCATCGGGCGTCGTGATTTTCACGTTGCGCGCCGACCCCGGGATGAGTTCGACCCGTTCGCCGAGGTGTTCGACCAACGCGGCGTCATCGGTGGCACCGATACCTGCCGCACGTCCGGCGGCGTGCGCGCGCACCAGCAGGGCGCGCGGAAACGCCTGCGGCGTCTGCGCGCGCCAGAGTCCCTCGCGCGGGACAGTCGCAAGCACCTGTCCGTACTCGTCCGCCCGCTTGAGCGTGTCACAGACCGGCAACGCCGGCACGGCACCATGCCCTGCCCGCGCCGCCGCAATGACGCTGTCAATCATCGCACGCGGGGGAAATGGGCGCGCCCCATCGTGCACCAGGACGATGTCGCACACCGCCGCAAGCGCGTCGAGTCCAGCGGCGACTGAATCGCTGCGCTCGCTTCCACCAGCAACCACGGTGAGCGTGTCACCACACAACGGTGCGAGCCAGTCGGGGAGGTTCGTCACGTCGGCCGACGGCAGCACAACGACAACGTGGGCGACGTCCGGATGCGAGGCAAACGGACGGATCGCATGCAACAGCACCGGTGCGCCCGCCAGCACCAGGTACTGCTTCGGTGTTTCGCCACCGATGCGAAGGCCTCGTCCGGCCGCAACGATGATGACACCAACGTCACGCGGCAAGTGTACCCACCAGCTGATCGACGTGCTCGAGGCCTCGGTGACGAATGCCGGCGATGGTGGGCGATGCGCGCGACGAGCCGAACGCCTGCTCGAATCCGAGCCGCGCCGCTTCAGCGAGGCGGCGCTCGAGGCCGCCGATCGGACGGATCTCGCCGCCCAGGCCAAGTTCGCCGAGGTACAGCGCATCGGCTGGCGTGGCGCGGTTGTGCGCCGACGACAATAGTGCGGCGGCGACAGCGAGG
>JANMSC010000028.1:0-5436 GCA_031388885.1 Gemmatimonadales bacterium
GCCGGACATCTACCGCGTCGGCGCTTGGCGGGCGGCGCGGTCCACGATCGAGCGCCTCGGCGCGGGCGATATCAGCATTCGAGCACTTGAGGCGCCTGAGTGCCGGTTCAAGCGGCGCGCAATACCGAGCCGTGACGAGTACCACATCGTCGAGCAGCTCGACGCCCGGTGTCGCGTTCGCTCGCGAATTGCTATCGCGGTGACGCACGTGCAACTCGGGCAGCCACACTGTCGCAACACCGCTCTCCTGCCAGAGCATCGCAAGGTGATCGCGTGATTTCGCGGTCGCCAGGCCCTTCACCCATTCGTCGCGCACTCGCTCCGCCGACAGGTGGGTCGACGCCGCGGCCTCATTCTGGGCAGCAGCAAGGGTCGCCCCGTCGATGGTGAAGTCGAACCGTGCAGCGAAACGCAGTGCCCGCAGGATCCGGAGCCGATCTTCACGAAATCGATCGCGCGGCAACCCCACTGCGCGCACCAACCGGCGCTCGAGGTCGCCTCGCCCATCAAAGGGATCACGCCATGCGTGGGTCAGCGGATGGTACGCGATGGCGTTGATGGTGAAGTCACGACGCGCCAGGTCGTCGTCAAGTGAGACACCGAACTCGACCACCGCATGGCGTCCGTCGGTCGACACGTCTCGCCGAAACGTGGTGACTTCGTGGAGGGTCCCTGCATCGTCCAGGACACCGACGGTCCCATGCTCGATCCCCACCGGGATCGTGCGCTTGAAAAGCTTGCGCACGGCCGCGGGCGTGGCCGCGGTGGCCAGGTCCACGTCCTGCTGCGGATTCCCAAGCAGCGCATCGCGCACTGCTCCACCAACGCACCAGGTCTCGTATCCCGCGTCTTCGAGTCGACGCAGGATGTCGAGCACCGCCGCAGGCACGGGCATCGTGCGGGGTCCCGGGTCACTCACGCGCGCGGCGCCTCCAGCCGGTCAGCCGCACAACACGCTGCCGCCGTTGACATTCACGATCTCACCGGTGATATGGCGCGCCAGGTCGGATAGCAGGAACAGGACCGGACCAGCGATGTCGTCGGCCGATGCGATGCGCTGGAGTGGAATGGTGGCAGCGATGCGCGCACGCCCGTCCGCTTCGAACACAGTGGCGCACATCTCCGTGTCGACCCAACCGGGTGCTACACAGTTTACCGCGATCTCCGGCGCGCACTCGATCGCCAGCGACTTCACCAGCGCAATCATGGCACCTTTCGTCGCCGCATAGTCGGCATGAAAAGCTTCGCCTCGTTGACCGGCGGTGCTCGCGATCATGACCACCCGGCCGCCCTCAGGCATCAAGCCCAGTGCGGCGCGAGTGGACAAAAAGACACTGTCGAGGTTGACCCTCATGGTATTGCGCCATTGCTCAGGAGCCATCTGTGACAACGGCGTTTCGGCCACCGGCCAGACCCCATGATTCGCAACAAACCCGTCGAGTCCGCCGAACGCCGCCTGCACCTCGGCAAACAGTTGATGCACCGTTCGGGAATCGGAAAGGTCGCCACCGCCAACGTACGCACGACGCCCCAATGCCCGGATGGCACGCGCCACCTCGTCCGCACCCGCACGACGGGTGTGGTAGGTCACACCGACGTCAGCACCCGCGGCTGCGCATAGCAGTGCCACCGCGCGGCCAATGCCACGCGACCCGCCCGTCACAAGCACCCGCTTCCCCGCGAGCGAGATCACCCGCCAAACTCCGCCGTGAGCAGCGCCGCAATCTGGTGCTGCAGGGCAAGGTGCATTTCCTGCACGTGATTGACACGGCTGTCGGGCACAATGAACGACGCATCGACCAGGTGCGCCAGCGCGCCACCATCACCGCCCAGGAACGCCACGACCTCAACCCCCAGTTCGCGGGCCCGTTCGGCTGCGCGGACGCAGTTGCGACTGTTGCCGGATGTGCTGTGGAGCACCAGCAGGTCACCCGGTCGCGCCAGTGCCTCCAGCTGCCGGGCGAACACCTCGGCGAAACCGAGATCGTTGCCTACGGCAGTCAGCAGCGACGTGTCGGTCGTGAGCGCGATTGCGCGGAGTGCGCGACGCTGGGTCTGGTGATAGCGCACCACATACTCGGCGGCGAGGTGCTGCGCGTCGGCGGCGGACCCACCATTGCCCGCAAAGAAGAGCGTGCCATCGCGGGCGAGCGTCGCGCGCATCGCGCGGACCACCGGGTCCAAGGTGGCGAGGGTCGCCGCCGTGCGGTGGGCCAGTGCCGCGAGCTCGCCGAGCCCAGCGCCGATGCGTTCCAGATCGGTCATGGTTCGCCAAACAACTGACGCACCGTCCGCCAGAGTGAGCGGCCGATCGGGAGTGGATCAACCTCGTACAGCGCCCGGTCTTCCAGGATGGCGCGTGGATTGGCGTCGAGCAGCACCAGCGCCTGGTCACCGCCATCGTGTTCGGTCAGCCAGTCGAGCGCCGTGGCCACACAGCGTTCATCGCCATGATTGTCCGCGGCAAGGATGTCGGCCAGACCTTCTCTCACGAGGTCGCGCGCCCGGCCACCTCGCCCACGCTCCATCGTGAGCGTGGTCGCATCGACCTGCATGATCGCACCGAGAGAACGCCAGGCGCGCACTGTCTCGACACTGCACGACGAATACCGTTCGGGGTGAGCAAGCACCGGGATCAACCCGTACTGCATCACGTCGGCGAGCGCGCGCGCCACGATCTCCGCGGGAACCATTCGGGCAAACTCCACCAGCAGGTAGCGGCTGCCTCCGAGGGTGACCTTGCGATCGGCCACCTCGGGTGGCACCGGCCGGTCGAGCATCACCTCTGCGCCACGATACAGCGCGAGCCCCGGTGGCGCGTGCGGAAGCAACTGTTCCCAGGCCGCGTCATGCGACGCCGGAAACCCTGCTGCGGCCTGCGATGCCAGCAGGTGGGGCGTGCAGGCCACCGCGCTGACGCCCTTGGCGGCGAAGCCGCGCAGGACCTGGGCTGACTGCTTCACCGAGCGCGAGCCGTCATCCACGCCGGGGAGAAGGTGGCAATGCAGGTCGATCACGCCGCCGCCGCTGCGCGGAGCGCGGCCGCATCGCGAGCCAACGCGCCGGGATCGCGCTCGTTCGCAGCCAGCAGTGCCAGCGTAATGAGCGCGTCGGCAGCGAGCAGATCAAGCGCGGCGGCGCGCCCCGCGCCGTCACTCATCGCCGCCGTGAGCGCCGCGCGACCGGCATCCGAGAGCCGACTCGCGAGATCGCCCGACGCAGCGTTCGTGAAAAAGAGCTCGGCGCGGCGCCGCAGTGCCTCCGGCGCGCCAACGGTGCGGTCAGCGAACCACTCGTCGTCGCTCATGCCTCGTGCAACCACCGTTCGACAACCACCGGGAGGTCAGGTACGACCGCGTGCTCGATACTCTCGACGCCAAGCGACCCACTGGCGAAGCCAGGCTTGCCACCACCGCGCCCGGTGTAACGTTTGGCGAGATGTTGCATCAACCGGTTGGCATCGCGGCCCCGTTTGGCGAGGTCAGGCGTGACCGCGACCGTGATCGCGGTCGGCATCGCGCGGTTGAACAGAATCAAGATGCCGTTGCCCGGCAGTGATCCGATGAACTCGTCGGCCTGACGGCCCAATTCCGCGCGATCCTCCGCCACAGTGCTGGCAACGCGCAACGTGACCTCGCCCACTGGGTGGTCCACGGCATCGGCGGTCCCACCGCCCTTCAGGGCCTCGGCCAGCCGCGCCTCGAGCCTGTCGCGCTCCGCGAGCAGCGACTCGAGCTTGCGTTCGAGCTGGTCTGGCTGCGCGCGCACCGCGGCGGCGAGCGCGCCGATCCGCGCGTCGAGCGCTCGCACCACTTCGAGCGCACCGTGGCCCGTGACTGCTTCCATCCGGCGCACACCGGCCGCAACGCCACTCTGCGCCGAGAATCGGAACAATCCGACCTCGCCCGAACTGCGCACGTGCGTGCCACCGCACAACTCGATCGACTCACCAATCGTGACCACTCGGACAACGTCGCCGTACTTGTCGGCAAAAAACGCCATCGCGCCGCGCGCGAGTGCATCCGGATACGGCATCTCGCGAACGTCCACCGCGTCGTTTGTCAGCACCAGTTCGTTGATGGCGCCTTCGATGTCGGCAAGCTGCGCCGGATCGATCGGGCCGTGGTGCGAGAAGTCAAACCGCAGGCGACCCGGTTCGACCAGTGACCCCTGCTGCCGCACGTGCTCGCCAAGGGCGCGACGCAGCGCGAAGTGCGCCAGGTGGGTGGCGGAGTGGTTCCGCTCGATGTTGCGGCGCCGGGCTTCGTCTACCGTTGCGACCGCCTTGCCCGGCGCAAACTCCCCTGCCATCGTGCCGATCAGCCGTTGCCCGAGCAGCGGATCCTTCACGACGTCGGTCACCATGAACGACCAACCATCACCGCGCACCCAGCCAGTATCAGCCAGTTGGCCGCCGGACGTGGCGTAGAACGGACTCTCCGCCAGCACCAGCGCGCCGTTGTCGGCGTCGGCACCGAGCACCGACGTCTCAGCAACAAGCGTGTCGTACCCGATGAATTCTGACTTCGCGGATCCGTGAGTAACAGTCATCGCCCCAAAAGCTCTGGCACCGCTGGAGCGAGCAGTGCCGGCAACCTGTACTGTCTTCCCACTTGCCGCACGACTCCGCTCGCGCTGTTCCGTCATCGCCAGGTCGAACCCGGCGAGGTCCACCGCCACGCCGTGTTCCGCCGCGATCAACTCGGTCAGGTCAATCGGGAAGCCGAAGGTATCGAAGAGCTGAAACGCTTCATCACCCGGAATCGTTGTCGCGCCAGACGCAAAGATCGTGTCGAGTCGCGCGAGCCCTGCCTCGATCGTCTCGAGGAACCGCTGCTCCTCCTGCTGAACGATGTCGGTGATGTACGCCTGCTTCTCGCGCAACAGCGGATACGCATCGCCCATCAGCCGGACGACCGTCGGAATCAACGCGACCAGCGTCGGCTCGCGACGTTCGAGCAGCCACGCATGACGCACGGCGCGACGAAGAATCCGGCGCAGCACAAAGCCGCGGCCCTCGTTGCTGGGGTACACGCCGTCAACCAACAGGAAGCACACCGCGCGCGCGTGATCCGACAACACCCGATACGACATGCCCCTACCGTCTGGCCCGCCCGGATACGGCGCCCCGACAAGCCGCTCGACGTCGGCGATCAGCGCCATGAACAGGTCGGTGTGAAAATTGTCATCCTTGGCCTGCAGCACCGCCGCAATGCGCTCCAGCCCTGCCCCGGTATCGACGCTTGGCTTGGGCAGCGGCGTCAGCGTGCCGTCCGCTGAGCGATCGAACTGCATGAACACAAGGTTCCAGATTTCAAGGAACCGGCCCGCGTCGGCCTGCTCCTCGAACTCACCGCGACTGAGTGGTTCTGGCGCCATACCCGGCGTCCACGCGAGATCGACGTAGATCTCCGAGCACGGTCCGCACGGGCCGGT
>JANMSC010000108.1:0-1990 GCA_031388885.1 Gemmatimonadales bacterium
GCATGCCGATGTTGGTGATGGAGGTCCAGGAGCGACTGGCGTCCAGGTCCCGGGCGCGGGAGATGTAGACGCCATTGGGAGGCAGGACTTCGCTATTGGGATCGATATTGAGAGTAGGAACAGTCTGCCTGGACCCGATCCCGTGGCCGGGGACAACGGCGCCGGTGAGCGCGTAAGGACGGCCGAGTAAGCGCGTGGCCATGGACATGCGGCCGGAGCCGATGGCTTGGCGGACTAGTGTGGAAGAGATGACGCCGTAGCGGGAGCCGATGGCGGGTTCAATGTGGGTGGAGAAGCCGAGTTGCAGGCCGAGTTCGGCGAGGAGGTGCATGTCTCCCGCGCCTTTGTGACCGAAGCGGAAGTTGTCACCGACGACGATGGCTTTGGTGTTGAGCGCGGCTACTAAAATGTCCTTGACGAACGCTTCGGGCGAGACTTTGGCGAGTTCGGGAGTGAAGGGAAGGATCAGCACTTTCTCGAGGCCGCAGGCGGCCATGACCTCGACGCGCTGGTCGAAGTTCGTGATGCGTTTAGGGGCGTGCGCGGGAGCGACGATGTGGGCGGGATGGGGATCGAAAGTGAGGGCGGCGGGGCGCCAGTTTCTGGACTTGGCAAGGAGGGCGACTTCAGCGAAGAGAGCCTGATGGGCGACGTGGGTGCCATCGAAATTTCCGATGGTGAGGGCGCAGGGGCCGAAGCGGCCTTTGGCATCGTTGAGATCGCGGAAGACTTGCATGGTTAAGCTTCGACCGTCACGGTGAGGCCGTCGTAGGCGAGGCGGACATTATCGGGGAGCATACTTTCGGCGCGCTGATGGCCAAGGTCGTGGCAGATGTGGGTTAGATACGTCATACGGGGTTGGAGGGTTTCCACGATGGTCAGCGCCTGGGCGACGGTGGAGTGGGTGGGGTGTGGCTTATAGCGCAGGGCGTCGAGGAAAAGAGTGTCGAGATCCTGGAGGAGGGGCATGGAGTCATCGGGGATTTTGTTGTGGTCGGTGAGGTAGGCAAGCCTGCCGATGCGGAAGCCGTAGACGGGCATGGATCCGTGGAGAAGGGGGATGGGCACGATTTGTTTGTCGTAGAGATCGAAGGGGGCGCCGTCGATAATGACGGTTTCGAGTTTAGGGCGGCTGGACTCGTTTTTAGCTTCTGAGAAGACGTATTCGAAGACTCTTTTAACGATTTGGAGCGTGTCTTGACTGCCGTAGACAGGGATGGATCCGGATTGACGGAAGTTGAAGGGACGGACGTCGTCAAGGCCGAGAATGTGGTCGGCGTGGCCGTGGGTGAGGAGGATGGCGTCGAGCTTGGGGATGCGGACGCGGAGGGCTTGGTAGCGGAAGTCGGGGGTGGTGTCAATGACAATGTCGCGGTTGTTGAAGCGAAGCCAGACGGATGGGCGGAGGCGGTTGTCGCGGGGGTCTGTGGAGGTGCAGACGTCGCAATCGCAGCCGATGGAGGGGACGCCGACGCTGGTGCCGGAGCCAAGGACGGTGAGGGTGATGAGGCTCACTTTGGGTCCGGTGTGGCGGGGGCGGGCATTTCTTTTTATGGTAGCAAGGGTAGCTGCTTTCTTACCGTATAATCAAAGCGGAAGCAATCCATGCACAGCGAGTACATCGAACAACGCAACGGGGGCTACTACGTGGCCGGTACGCGCATTTCGTTGGACTCGGTGGTGTATTCGTTCAACCAACAGAACTCGCCGGAACGTATTTTGGAGCAGTTCCCGCTCCTGGACACGCTAGGCAACGTTTACGGCGCAATCGCTTTCTACCTGGATCACAAGGCTGAAATCGATGCGTACCTGGAAGAAACCAAGCGCGAGTTTGCGGCCACCGGAATTCCGATGGCACAGGCTAATCCTGTCCTGTGGGAGAAGTTCCAAAGGGCGCGGGCCGGGATGGGCGACTCCCGCGCTTGAGCATTCGTTTCCAGGCGGACGCCGATCTCAACTTCGATATCGTTAAAGGCGGTCCGGCAACGAG
>JANMSC010000115.1:0-3035 GCA_031388885.1 Gemmatimonadales bacterium
CATCGCGTGCGACGGGGCCACATTGAGGACGGTGCCAGCGCCAAAGATCGCAACGACAACCGCAACGGCCGCCCATACCCGAGCCTTCATCGCCCCTCCCTCCACACCGAGACCCCGTCAAATGCTTGACTTGCTTTCGGATGCACCGTACATGCTTCTCCTCCAGATTACCACTTTTAGAGATTGACTAAACGTTTTTTGCACTAATTCGTTGACTACATCCATGTAATCTTGAGAAAGAAGAAAAGTTGATTCCCCTCCGAGGCCGTCGTAGGTTTCCAACCAGGGTCGACAAGGTGTTGGGGGAATTCGTGGAACTTCTGCTACCCGTCACAGCTGGTACCGAGGGGCAGCACTGGCAGCAGGCTGCGGCGTGCCGAGGCCGGGAACGTTGCGGGGCCTTCTACCCGCCGGGGCACCAAGAGTCCCGAGACGCGCGCGCCGAACGTGAGCGCAAGGCCAAGGCCATCTGCGAGGACTGCCCCGTCAGGGTGTCATGCCTGGACTACGCCCTCAGCATCCACGAACCATTCGGCATCTGGGGCGGGCTGACGGAGCACGAGCGCCAACCGCTCCTCGCCGCCCGCTGACGCGACTGCGGCGTCACGTCTTCGGAGTTGAGCGGATCGGCACCGGCTGGATGGCACGCGCAGTGAGCCGCCCCATTTGCGCCCCATTTGCGCAACTCTTGCGGGATTGCGCGGTCTACCAGGCTGTTGCAGTTTGATTGTTGACTGTCCTGCTCGCGTTTCGCGGTGGGTGGGATAATTGGTTCATGGCGCACAGCTATTTGCCGGTGGATCGGGATCAGCAGTTCTTGTTGCCGCCAGATGTTCGGGATTGGCTTCCGGAGGGGCATCTGGCGTGGTTCGTGATTGATGTGGTGGAACGGGTGGATACGTCGGGGTTGCATGCCCGGCATCCGAATGACGGGGTGGGTCGGCGGGCGTATGACCCTGACATGTTGTTGGCGTTGTTGATCTACGCGTATTGCACTGGTCAACGATCGAGCCGTCAGATCGAGCGGTTGTGTGTGGTCGATGTGGCGTATCGCGTGATCTGCTCGAATCATGTGCCGGACCACACCACGATTGCCCGGTTCCGTCAGGCGCATCAGGATGTGGCGGTCTCGTTGTTCACCGATGTGTTGGAGTTGTGTGCGGCGGCCGGGTTGGTGTCGTTGGGGGTGGTGGCGGTGGATGGCACCAAGATCGGGGCGGACGCGTCGTTGAAAACGAACCGGACCCGAGCCCAGATCGAGGCGGAGGTGGCAGCGATGGTGGCGGAGGCGGCAGCGACCGATGCTGCGGAGGACGATTGTTTCGGTGAGGGTCGTGGGGATGAGTTGCCTGCCGGGTTGACGGATCGTCGTAGTCGCCGGGTGCGGTTGGATGCGGCGTTGGCCGAACTGAAAGCGAAACAGGCCCAGCGTGACACCGACGTGGAACGGGCCCGTCAGGACCGGGTTGTCAAGGAACAGCAAGCGGCTGTGCGTGGCCGCCGGGTGAGTGGCCGGCGTCCGAAGCATGCTGACCGGGTCGCTCGTGCCCGAGCCGATCTGGAGTTCTTGGAACAGCGAGCCGCTGACCGCCGTGTCAGGGTTGAAGCCCACGCGGCTGCGCAGGGTCGACGCCCTCGTGGGCCGGCACCCGGCCACGGGCAGGGTGTTACGGCGGCCCGGGCCCGGCTCAACCAGGCCGTGAACGACGCTGCGAACACACCCGTGGACGACGCCACCAATGGTGACCAGGATCGGGTGAACATCACCGATCCCGAGAGTCGAATCATGCACAGCCCACAGGGATGGGTGCAGGGCTACAACGCTCAGGCCGCGGTCACCGAGTCCGGGATCGTCATCGCCGGGACCGTCACTATCGAGACCAACGATGTCGGCCAATGCGAACCGATGATGGCAGCCACCCAGGCCACCTTGGACGCCGCCAAGATCACCGACCCGATCGGCACGATGCTGTTCGATGCCGGTTACTGGAGTGAATCGAACGCCACCGCTGACGGCCCGACACGGCTGATCGCCACCACCAAAAGCTGGAAACTGCGCAAAGCGATCCGTGAACGTGGCACGACCAACGGGCCACCCCCACCCGACGCAACCCCGATCGAAGCGATGGAACACCGGTTACGTACACCAGAAGGCACCGCGCTCTACAAGAAACGTCAACACACCGTGGAACCCGTGTTCGGCCAGATCAAACACGGGCGAGGATTCCGCCGGTTCAGTCGCCGCGGTCACGACGCCGTCCAAGCCGAATGGCAACTGATCACCGCCACCCACAACATCCTGAAACTCTTCACCTATGGGGGTCACGCCCGGGCGTGACCGCCGGGCCCACCAACCAGATCGGCAGCTCAACACCCTTCCCCGAAGCCTTCACACACGTCGATGGGACGAGCCGGCCCGCGTCATGAACCCGCCCGCCGACCAGCACTGTCAAACTGCGACAGCCTGCGCGACGTCACATTTCCGCGAGAGTTGCCGAAATGGGGTGCGCGCCGCGGCGGGCGGCGGGCGGCGGGCGATCGCGATTGCGTGCGACACCCCGTGGGTACTCTTCAACCGTGGAGATCGACGAGCGGGCGCAGCGGTGGGCTTCCACCATGTCGGGGACGGCCGATGGCGCCGTCACCGTCGCTCACGCTGACTCGTCCGCCGGTCCCGGCCCATCCATCCTCGTCGATCGAGCGGCCCGCGAGCAGCGAGAGGACAGCCTTCTCGCCCCGTTGGCCACGCGTGCCAGCGGCGCTGGCGACCGCGTCGGCGAGGAGGAGCCAGACCCTTTCCGCACCTGCTTCGAGCGCGACCGAGACCGCATCCTGCACGCCACATCGTTCCGGCGTTTGGCCGGCAAGACCCAGGTGTTCGTGTTCCCGGACGACCACCAACGCACCCGCCTCACCCACGCCCTCGAGGTCGCCCAGGTCGCCGGCGCTGTCGCGGCCGCCCTCGGTTTGAACCTGGCGCTCACCGAAGCCATCGCCCTCGGCCACGATTGCGGCCACGGTCCGGGCGGGCATGC
>JANMSC010000127.1:0-1811 GCA_031388885.1 Gemmatimonadales bacterium
GCCTACGCCCAGCAAGCGATCCGCGACAAGCTGATCGAGCACAAGCAATACATTGACAGGCACGGCGAGGACATGCCGGAGATTCGGAACTGGAGATGGAGTCTGGGCACAGCCGCACAGCGCGCACCAGGGCGGTCACGCTCACAGCGACGCAAGAGGTCGTGACGGACACACCTCCTGTCATCACGCTTTCCCCGCCGGGTCCGCTGGAAGGACGATGAAGGGAGCGGAGCATGGCGAACGACCGGGCGGGTTTTACGAACGGGTGGTTGTGACTGCCGTGTCGAAGTAGGTTTCGAGGACGCCGTGCAACCGGAAGCCCAGAACCACCGGGGCGACAGCGCAAAGCCGATCCGTCAGGCGGTTCCTTACGTGCCCTTCACCTGAGCAAGGGCCAGGCGCAGCCGCTGATCGGCTTCTTGAGCGACGGCCTGCAGCGCGTCGTTCTTCACGATTTCAAACATCGCCTCCGGCCGGGCGATGGACACGACGCTGCCGCGGCCGTCTTCCCAGACGCAGACGTTGCACGGGAGGAGCAGCCCGATGGCCAGTTCCGCCTCGAGGGCCCGATGGGCCAGCTGTGGGTTGCACGCCCCCAGGATGACGTACCGGCGAAAGTCAAGATTCAGCTTCGTCTTGAGCGTGGCCGTCACGTCAATCTCAGTCAGAATTCCAAAGCCTTGTTGCTTCAAGGCGTCCGTCACACGCGACCGTGCCTCCTCAAATGGGACGGCGGGTAGATGGGCGGTATGGCTGTAGGCCGGATCGGTGTGTGTGTCAGTTTGCACGATTTTCTCCTCGACGGGTTTGATTCCGCAGCAGGGCCCTGATCCGCGCCGCGGCCCGTGACTTCACGCTGCGAGGCAGCCGCTGTGCGCCGGCCGCGCGACAGGCTGCCCGCATCTTGCGCAGGCGTCCGGCCATCGTCCCGCAGCATGTACATTCCTCAATGTGCCGCTCGATCGTGCGGAGGCGGGCGGGCGCCAGCTCGCCATCCAGATACCGCGACAACTCGAGCAACAGCGAGCGGCACCGCGCGGAAGGACGAGTCGTACCGCTCATCGCTCGCCTTTCGCCAACTCCGCGTGCAATAAGACACGAGCCCGGTGCAAGCGAGTCTTGACGTTGTCTTCGGAAATCTCCATGACCGTCGCCACCTCGCGCGTCGACAGTCCTTCCATCTCCCGCAGGAACACGATCGCACGATATGGGGCGGGTAGGGCGCGTAGAGCCTTGCGCAGGCGACGGCGGAGTCCCGCGTCGTCCGCCAGCTGTTCCGGATTCCTGCCTGGGTGCGGCACGTCCATGCGGGTCGGGCCGTCCAGGCCCCCCGGGGGCGCGTCGAGCGACTCCAGCCGCTTCGGCTCGCTCTTCCTCTTCCGCCGACCCATCAGGCACGCATTACGTACCGTGCGATACAGCCAGGGCCGGAACGCCTCTGGCTCGCGGATGCGCGAGGCGTAGCGATACGTCTTGATCAGCGCTTCCTGCATCGCATCCTCCGCATCGTCCGCATGCCCGCACACCGTCACGCTGAAGCGCCAAGCCACTTCCTGTGCCCGCATGAGCAGCCGCTCGAGTGCCGCGGCGTCGCCGGTGGCAGCCTCCCTGACGAGCGCGGCATAGTCGTCCGGCGCCGCGTCCGGCCGTGTGCCTTGGAGTACAGGATTCACCCGCCGCCGCTTCGTGACACGGACGCCGCCCCTCGCCGCCTCCGCACCACCGATTGCCGGTCCCCGGCCGCGGCCGCGCGCGCTCGTCAAACGTTGCCTCATCTATGAATCTGTACGCGACAGGTCACCGTGCCATCC
>JANMSC010000143.1:0-3336 GCA_031388885.1 Gemmatimonadales bacterium
CCCCAAGCGCTTCGATAGCGACGGCCAAGTTCTTCATGCGCTTTCAAAAATTCGTCCGCCTTGGCACGGATGGGCGGTTGGGTGAGTGAGCCTGACAATGCTCTCCCGTTTTCCTGAACGAGACTTTCCTGCTTCAAAAACGAGTCATGGTATTGCTCAAAATCCCTGGCGCTGTGGCCTCTTAGTAGGACGTTTTTCCACTCCTGCACCTGCTTTTTGAAATTCAGCTGCTGGACTCTCGCCAACTCCATCTGCCGCATGTACGATGTAAGCACCGCCTGGTCGCGCTCGAGATTCACCTGCATCCACCACAAAAGCACCAACGTGCCAGTCAGGGCAACCACAAGGCAGAAGCCAGTCAGCGCGTTTACTTTGGTTTTGATGCTAAATCCGTTCATGGCGTCCGTCTTGTGCTGTGCCTGTGGTTGTTTCGTCGAAATACAGGGTGCCGTTTTGACGTGCCTCATCCAGCATCTCGCGCACTTTGCGGGCGAGTGTCGCTGGCGTATGAGGTTTGGGAAGGAACGCAACTCCTATCTCAAGCGCTCCGTGGTGTGTGATGGCGTCATCCGGGTAGCCCGACCTGCCGCCGTTGATCGCCAGGACGCAGGGCAACGCAGATTTCATGGGTCGACTCCCGTCATAAGACAGACCTGACTCAGCGCGCAACGGCGTCCGCAAGGGCGTCATGGGCCGCTCGTCGACGACAGGGCCGCGGGCGGATCGAGCTCCTCCATGACCTTCACCAGGCAGGGGGGGCAGATCCCGTGCGAGAACATGGCGTCCGTGTGTTCGGTGAGGTAGCTTTCGACCTGCTCCCAGTAGTCGCGATCGGAGCGGATGCGTTTGCAGTAGCTGCAAATCGGCAGGAGTCCGGTGAGCCGGTTGATGTTCGCGATGAGCCCGAGCGTGCGCTGACCGACGTGAATGCGCGCGCGCAGCTCGTCGGGATCGAACGGTTTCGTAAGGTAGTCGTCGGCGCCGGCTTCGAGGCCGGCCACAAGATCCTGCCGGCTGGTCCGCGCCGTCAGCAGGATCACATACACCGGCGAACGGAGCGACGTCGCGCGAATGCGCCGGCACAGCTCGATGCCGTCGAGTCCCGGCATCATCCAGTCGATGATGGCCAGCGCCGGCGGCTGCTCGCCGACGATGTGCTCCCAGGCCGCGACGCCGTCGTGCGCCACGACCACCTCGAACCCCCATTGCTCGAGCGTCCGGCTGAGCATCATCGTTGACATGCGCTCGTCGTCGGCAATCAGGATACGCACGAATATGGCTCCTTGGCTGAAGGGGCGTGAGGACGCAACACATCGATGACGTCTGGCTTCGACGGACAACTGCCGCCACGCGCCTTCCGCGGCAAAGTGTGGAGCGATGCGACGCCGTCGACAATTGTGCGGGCTACCCAGCGTGCGGAGTCGGGGTTGGTCTCGGCGATGTAATCACAGATTCGCTTCGAGTTCGGGCGGAACCTGCAGGTTCATAAGGCCAGCGTAGGGGGGATGGAGGACTCTGTCAACCGATGACCGACACCGATGACCGACGACTGCATCTCGCTCATCTCCTTGCCCTGGTTTTGTGCCGCCTGCCGCGAATGGCTGACGCCGCGAGGGGGGCCGCGACACCGGGAGGTGGTTGGCTGTCGCGATATGGAACGTCCTCGCCCTCAATGAACGCGGGTTAGAGAACGCTGCCGCGCAGGAGCCACCGATGCAAGGGCAAGCGTTCGAGCATGTTGCCGGTTATTGATCCTGAGGTCGCGGGCACGTGTGGACGGCGCTTTGTGCCGGCCGTGACTGCGCGCGAGAAGGCGAGCGGAGGGTACAGAGCGACCACCACTTTTGCCCGCGGTGTGCTGTCACGCCCGCGACCATGGGTGGTCGCTCACGCCACGGCTGTCAGTGTCAGTTGTCGACGTCACGGCATGGCATTTCCCAGGGACCTTCGCGGCGCCCACTTGGCCGCGATCTGGGAAGTGATGGTGACAGTGATCTGTTGACGCATCCGGTCACGTTCACGAATACGTTCTGAGTGACCGTGTGCATGCGATACGTGATCGGTTGTCAGCGTCAATCTGCGAACCGGCCATCACGCGTTTCAGCGCGGAGCTGTGCTCGGCGCTGTGCAAGGCTCTGCGCTGCGCTCCGACTCCGCTGCCGCGGGGCCTTCGGGCCTTGACGGCGCCTGCGCGCAGCTCGCCGATCGTGAGCACGGCGATGGCGGTACACCGGAGGTCTTTCGCCTGATGGCCGAGCGCAAGGTCGCCCTCTGCCCGACGCTGGCTGCCGGCGACGCCATCGCGCAGTACGGCGGCTGGAAGAAGGGCGTCGATCCCGAGCCAGCACGGCTGGCGCAGAAGCGCGCGAGTTTCAGAGCCGCGCTCGATGCCGGCCTGACGATCCTTGCCGGCAGCGACGTCGGTGTCTTCGCGCACGGCGACAACGCGCGCGAACTGGGCCTGATGGCCGACTACGGCATGGCGCCGCTGGACGCGCTCAGGAGCGCGACCTCAATTGCCGCCGGTGTGCTGCACCTGGACGACCAACTCGGCCGCGTCCGTCCGGGCCTGCTGGCCGATCTGGTGGCAGTCGACGGCGACCCCACGCGCGACATCCGCGCGCTGGGACGCGTGCGGTTCGTGATGAAGGCAGGAACCGTTCATCGCCGCCCGTAGTCCGGAGTCCGGAGTCCGTAGCCCACAAGACGTCAATTGAACGTGACCGTGTGCTGGTGTCCCGCGTCGTTCGACGAGTTCTTTGCCACTTGCTGACGCGCGCCGATCTGGGTGACCTCCGCAGCCGTCAGTTCCACCGTGTGGGGGTGGTTCGCGCTGCCGGTGATGTCGAGCTGGATGGCGTTTCCGGCCATCAACTTCGCCGCGGTGATGACGGCCAAATGCCCGTGATTGGCCGCCACCGACCCGGTCACATCAGACGAGCCTGGGCTTGGACTGGGTGAAGGCGATGGTGAACTTCCACCGCCGCAGCCGGAGATCGTGATGGTGGCGGCACTCAGGATGGCCATTGCGCTTTGCAGCGTGAACTCGCGACGGTCGAGCGTTTTGTGTTCCATCTGTGCTCCCTCCAAGGAACCAAAGATGTAAGGAGAGCAAAGACGTTGCCGTCGACATTGCGCCCGTACTGACCTGAATTGCCAGTGGCGGACACAGGATGAGGTCGCGCTTCGAAAGACGGTTACGGGCAGAGTAAACGGACTACGGACTACGGACTACGGACTGCGGACTACGGACTACGGACTGCGGACTACGGACTACGGGCTGCGGCGCGGCAAGCCCGCGCGAAGCGCGCCCCCCAGCCTCTACCGCAGGGCTCG
>JANMSC010000150.1:0-5564 GCA_031388885.1 Gemmatimonadales bacterium
GACCATGACGCCACCGGTGGCCGGATCGACGCACAGCTGCGACCGCACCAGCGTGTGGGTCCCCTCGACCGTGAACGGCGAGCCCGCGAGCGTCGCCGGGATATGAATCCCGAGCGACGTGAAGAAGGCCGTGAAATATCCAGACCAACCGACCGCTACCGTGGATGCCGCAAAGAGGTACTCGAGGATCAGGTCCCAGCCGATGATCCATGCCACGAACTCGCCGAGGGTGGCATAGCCATACGTATACGCGCTGCCCGCGACCGGTATCATCGACGCGAACTCGGCGTAGCAGAGTCCGGCGAAGAGACACCCGAAACCGGCCAGCACGAACGAGAGCACGATGGCCGGACCGGCATTGTTGGCCGCGGCGGTGCCTGTGAGCACGAAGATGCCGGCGCCGATGATGGCACCGATCCCGAGCAGCACGAGGTTGGTCGCCGTCAGCGTCCGCTTCAGGGCACCTTCGCTCCCGTCTTCCGGTACGATGTCGGTCATCGACTTGGTTCGGAACAGATCCACGGCATGAACCCCGGAGGAGGCGACTCCTCCCGTTGAGGTGACACGGACTACGAGTTATGTACTGACTGCGACTTGATTTGGCGCTGCGGCATGGAGGAGGAGAACCCCCAAACCTACGACAGGGGCGGCGATCCGGCCAGCTCCACGTCATCTACACGGAGTAATTCGGCGCTTCCCGGGTGATCGTGACGTCATGGGGATGAGACTCGCGCAGGCCTGCGCTGGTCACCTGGACCATTTCGGTATCACGCTGTAGCCCAGCGATATCGGCCACTCCGCAGTAGCCCATTCCGCTTCGGAGCCCACCGACCATCTGGAACAGGACATCGGACACGGGACCCTTGTAGGGCACCCGTCCCTCGATCCCTTCGGGCACCATCTTGGTCGCGGAGACTTCACCTTCCTGGAAGTATCGATCCGCCGAGCCATCCTGCATCGCACTGAGCGAGCCCATCCCCCGGATCAGCTTGAATCGGCGACCCTCGGCGAGAATGCTCTCGCCCGGGCTCTCCTCGGTGCCCGCAAGCATCGACCCCATCATCACACTCGACGCACCCGCCGCCAATGCCTTCACCACGTCGCCGGAATACTTGATGCCGCCGTCGGCGATGATCGGCACGTCGCCCGCACCCCGCACCGCATCGACAATGGCCGTGATCTGCGGCACGCCGACGCCGGTGACGACCCGCGTCGTGCAGATCGACCCGGGCCCGATGCCGACCTTGACGGCGTCGACGCCGCGCTCGACCAGTGCCTTTGCACCAGACTCCGTCGCGATGTTGCCGCCGACGAGTTGCACATCGGGAAACTGGTCGCGCAACGACGCGACCGTAGCGAGCACGCCTTCGGAGTGGCCGTGCGCCGAATCGACCACGATCACATCGACGCCGGCATCGATCAGCGCACGCGCGCGTGTGCTCGCGTCACTCCCGGCACCCACGGCCGCTGCCACTCTCAACCGTCCGTGCTGGTCCTTGTTGGCATCGGGGTGATCGCGGCGCTTGAAGATGTCCTTGACGGTGATGAGCCCCTTGAGCACGCCATCCGCGTCGACCACGGGAAGTTTCTCGATCCGATGGCGCGCCAGGATCGCTTCGGCTTCGTCGAGCGTGGTCCCCACCGGTGCCGTCACGAGATTCTCTCGCGTCATCGCTTCGGCGAGCGGGCGCTCGAGGTTCGTCTCGAACTGCAGGTCGCGATTGGTGATGATGCCGATCAGGCGGCCCGAACCATCGACAATCGGCACGCCCGAGATCTTGAAACGTCGCATCAGCGCGGCTGCCTCGCGCAGCGGTCGGTCTGGGCCGAGGGTGATCGGGTTGCGAATCATTCCGCTTTCGCTGCGCTTCACCCGATCGACTTCGGCCGCTTGCCGGTCGATCGACATGTTCTTGTGCACCACGCCAATGCCGCCCGATCGCGCCATGGCAATCGCCATGTCGGATTCAGTGACCGTGTCCATCGCGGCGGCCACGAGCGGGATGTGGATAGGAATGGAACGAGTGAAGCGGGAGGCAGTCGAGACGAGCCGTGGGTGGACGGTCGAATGCCGCGGAAGGAGCAGGACGTCGTCGAACGTCAGCACGTACCCCGGCCGGACGCGACTCATTGCGGCGTCCTGCCGGGGGTGCTTCGAGAGGCCGTAGGAAACATCCTCAAACGTAGCCGCCGGATGCCGATTCGATCAAGCCGCGTCCGTGTCTCGACCCGCTGCCCCCGCATTGCGGCGCCACAGGAGGTACACCGGAATGCCAAGTGCCACGATGACCAGCCCGGGCCAGGTATAGGCCGGCTTGCGGTCGAGGAGCACTACCATCAGCGCCGCGAGTGACACGATGTACAGCGCCGGCACCACCGGGTAGCCGAATGCCCGCACCGGGCGCGGCAGGTCGGGCTGCTTCCGCCGCAACATGAAGAGCGCAATGGTCGTGAGCAAGTAGAAGAGAACCGACGCAAAAATCACATAGTCGAGCAACTGGTTATACGTCCCCGAGAGGCAGAGAACCGAGGCCCACACCGCCTGCATGACGAGGCCGAACACCGGGGTGCGGTGCGTCGGGTGCAGCTGGCCGGCGGAGCGGAAGAACAGGGCGTCGCGCGCCATCGCGTAATAGACCCGCGGACCGGCGAGCACGAGGCCGGCATTGCAACCGAACGTCGAGATGACGATGAACCCCGCCATGACCGCGCCACCCATCGGTCCGAGCATCGCTTCGACTGCCGCGGAGCCAACCCGGTTCTGGGTGGCGTTCTGGATGCCGCGCCCCACCGCATCAGTGGCAGCGGGATCGCCAGCAAAAGGCAACACGTTGAGGTAGGCCACGTTTGCGAGCACGTAGAGCGCCGACACCGTCAGGGTACCGATCGCCAAGGCGCGCGGAAGGTTCTTCGTCGGCTCGCGTACTTCACCGGCAGCGAAGGTCACGTTGTTCCACGAATCGCTCGAGAAGAGCGACCCCACCATCGCCGCACCGATCACGGGCAGCATGGCCAGGGTCCAGTCGCCGGTACCCCAGAAGGAGCCGAAGTTGGCGCTCGCGACATCGGCGTTGCGGAAGAACAGCAGGCCGAGCACCACGAGCATCGCGAGGGCCGCGAACTTGATCGCGGTCAGGAAGGTCTGGATCCCGGCGCCAAGCATGACCCCGCGGGCATTCACCCACGTCAGGAGGACGATGCTGCCGATCGCAACCAGGCGCTGCGGCGACACACCGACCGGGATCGCGCTCTCGGTGCCGTAGAGATGAATACTGCCGAGCGACAGAAAAATCGTGTCACTCAATGCCGGGAAGAACACGCCGAGGTAGGTCGCCATCGCGACGGCGACAGCGGCGATCGTGCCGGTCTGGATCACCGTGAAGAGGGTCCAGCCATAGAGGAAGCCGGCGGAAGGGCTGATCCCTTCGCGCAGGAAAACGTACTGGCCACCCGCCTTGGGCATCATCGCGGCGAGCTCGGCGTACGCCAGCGCGCCCGCCACTGTCATGACGCCGGTGATCGCCCACACGAGGAGGAGTCCCCCGGGCCCCCACGCGTTGACTTCGCGTCCGATGCCGGCCGACACGATAAAGATGCCCGATCCGATCATGGTACCGACGACCAGCGAGATCGCCTGCCAGGGGCCGATCCCGCGCACGAACTGCGCGTCGCGCGACGTGTCGCTCATCCAGTGGGTCCGTCGGAAGGAGTGGGAGTGTCGGCGGCTTTGGGTTCCGCGGGCTTCGGCGGAGTGGTGATGTTGCGTGCGGCCTTCGATGCTTCATCGACCACCGCCCCGGCGGCCGACGCGAGGCCTTTCATGACCTTCGACGCGCTGTCGAAGACGCTGACCGTGCCCGAGATGGCGTTGATCGGCACCTTGCCCGCGCGCATCGTGTCTTCGACACGTTCGGTGATCTGCGCGAAGATGTTGGTCGGTGCCGCGCGTTCGGCATACTTGCTCTCCAGGAACTCGACGTAGTCGAGGACCTGATAGCCGCGTTCATCGGACAGCGTCTCGAGCTTGCGCGTCAGACGGTCTTTGAGGTGCTCATTCATGGCGACTCCAGATTCAGTCGAGCCGGCGGACGAAATTGAGGACCGGCGTCGGGAGGAAACGAGTGCGACCGCTCCGCACTGTGGCGCGCACTTTCACCTTGGCGAGCGGCTCCATGGTGCGGAAGCGCTCCGCCTCATCTGCCCGTACGACGAGATAGACGAATGCGGTTTCGGGCAGGGGCCCACGCGCGAGCACGTACGGCTGTCCCGGCGGCAATTCCGGACGGAGCTCATCAGCCTGCTGCACCGAAAGCACCTGCAACGTCCACTCGACGGTCTGGCCGATGTACTTGTCCGGCGCTTTGCGGATGTCGGCACCGGAGATCTGGCCCGACCCCGGTGCGCCAGTCAGCGCGGCATCGGGAACCCAGCCCTCGATGCGCACTCGCGCCCAACCGTCCCGCCGCTCGACGACTTCGGCGGGGGTCGGTCCTTCGAGGCTCGCCGCGGCAGCACCGCGCGGCGCGCTGGCGAGGGTGGTGCCGCCCGGGAGGGTCACCGATGGCCTTGCCGCCGCTGGGGCCACCTTCTCCGCGGGCGTCGGTGCTGGCGGTCGTGGCTGCGGCGCCACGATCGCGCTCGCCGGCACCCAGCCCGTGCGGCGCACCCGGGTCCAACCAGTGCGCCTTTCGAGTCGCACGAAGAGGGCGCCGGCCCGGGCCAGGGCGAGGGTGGCACCGGCGCCCGGTCCGGCGCGCACGGCGGTGCCGTTTGCAAGATTGACCGCGACGTCAAATCCGTCGCGACGATCGTCACGCAATGCCACCGTTGCGATCCAACCGGTGAGCGTCGCTTCCTCCCACCTGCCGCGCACTCTTCCGGCAACAACCGGAACATCCTGCGCGATGCGCGCCAACACGGTGCCGCCGGGATCCTTCACAAGGTCAGCGGGCGCCAAGGTGCGGCGCGCCGATTGCGCGTGCAACACCGTCGCGAAAGCGAGCAGCAGCGTGAGAATGCAGGCTGGTAGGCAGTATCGGGCAGGAGTAGATTGCGGCGCGCCGGTCACGACCGGGAGTGTAGACCTCGCGGAGGAGCATGTCAAACGGCAACGGCCGCGGAGCGCCAGTGGTCCTCGTCGTCCTCGACGGTTGGGGCTGGCGAGAAGCACTCGAAGGAAATGCCATCGCGCTGGCCGACACGCCCACCTGGGACCGGCTGGTTGCTGGCGCGCCGCGCACCCTGCTCGACGCGAGCGGCCTCGCAGTTGGGCTCCCCGAAGGTCAGATGGGCAACAGCGAAGTCGGGCATCTCAACCTCGGTGCCGGGCGCGTCGTCCCCCAGGATCTTGTCCGCATCAACCATAGCATCAGCAGCGGAGCGTTCTTCGACCTCGCCGCCATCGTCGGGCTGGTCGAGCATGTCCGGCACACCAACGGCACCCTGCACCTGTGCGGCCTGCTGGGCGCGGGCGGCGTTCATGCGATGGATCAACACCTTGTGGCCGCGATTGTTGCAGGCGTCTGCGAATTTCGTGTTGAATTGAAGGAACGCGCGCAAGGCAT
>JANMSC010000417.1:0-2670 GCA_031388885.1 Gemmatimonadales bacterium
CAGGAGCTCCTGGGCGTTGGTGGCGTCCCATAGTTTCACTTCGCGGCCGCGTGCTGTCAGCAAGCGTTGCCCGTCGCGGCTGAAGGCGACGCCGCCGGAGCGGCCGAGACTGTGGCCGCTGAGGACGTGCCGCTGTTGGCCGGTTGCCACGTCCCAGAATGTGATGGATTCGCTCACCGTGAGGAGCTGCGTGCCGTCAGGGCTGAAGACCAAGCCGTCACCTCCCGTGTTTGACTGAATCGTTCGGCTTTCTTTCCCAGTTGCTAGGTCCCAAAACTTGAGCACGCCATGACTGTACGAGGCGAGCAGGCTCCCGTCCGGGCTGAAGGCAAGGCGGTAGACATGGTCCGGATGGCCGGTCAGAGTAAAGCGTTCCTGGCCAGTGCGAGCGTCCCAGACTTTGACTGTACCTGGGATTCGTTTGAAAACAGCTCGGCCGAAACCCGCCTCGATGCTCTCCTTCGGTCGGTGCGCTGACGCCGCCCAACGGCCGTCGGGGCTTACGGCCAGGCCTTCGATCCAGCTTTCATGGCCGCCGAATGTCGCCAGGGCTTTCCCCGTCGCGACATCCCAGGTGCGCACCGTGCGATCCCGGCCGCCGGACGCCAACACCCGACCGTCGGCAGAAAACGCGACACGGCGGGCCCCGTCGGTGTGTCCTTCCAGGTCATGAGTGATCTTGCCGCGCTCCGCGTGCCAGAGCGTCACCGTGCCCAAGGTGCCCCTGGCGAATAGCCCGCCTCCTACATTGTCGCCTTGCACCCAGGCGACTTGGGTGCCATCGGGGCTGAAGACGGCGTCGGTAGCGACGCGGGCACCTTTGCCCGGCAGGCCTCGCACCGCCTGATCGACCGTGACATCCCAGAACTTAATGGTGTTATCCCAGCTACAACTGACCAGCCGACCGTCTGGGGCGAACGCAATGCCATTCATCATGCCCGTATGGCCGCGCAGCTTGCGCAACACGCGGCGTTCCTTCAGGCCCCAAATGTTTACATTGGGGCCCCAACTGTCGGCAACAGCCAGGAATCGGCTGTCCGGGCTGACCGCGACATCGCCTACGTCATGAGCCGGAACGGATGTGAATTTCTCTTTGCCGGTGACAGGGTCAATGCCTTTCAAGAAAGGCTGTCCGTTGTCGTCCCTACCACCCAAGAACAGCAGGGTAGCGTCCGCGTTGAAGGCCCAGCTATTGGCACGACCCAGTGTCCGCTCTTCTTTCCAGGTCGTCGTCTCGATGAGGATACACAGGTATTCCGGCGAACTCGGTGTCAACCGCAAGGCCGGGTTTCTCTTGAACGCCAAGAGCCGTTTGCCGTCTGGGCTGAATTGCGCGGCAACGCCGGCTTCGGTCAGGTTTAGAGGGACTTCCTGTCCTGAGGCGACGTTCCACACTTTTATAGATTCATTGCGTGGTGGCTCCAGGAACGGGAAACTCATCGAGCCTCTCTGGGAGTCAGTCCGAGCCGCGGCGAGCCAAGTACCGTCGGGACTGAAATCCAGCGAGCCGACATCGCCTTTCATTTGGCCGAGTAGGCGCAGCCGCTTGCCCGTTACCGCATCCCAGAGACTGATTGCGCCACTGCGGTCCCCAATGGCCAGGAGCGTCCCGTCTGGGCTAATCGTGCCGGTGCAGAACGATTGGTCGCTCACTTCGGTCAGTGGTTTGTTCGTGGTCAAATCCCAGACTCGCACGCCGGCGGTGCCAGTGCTGGCGACAGCCGCCAAGCGCTTGCCATCCTTGGTGAAGTGCAAACGTGTGGTGAACTGGCCGTTGCCGGGTAATGTCAGCAGGTCGGCATGACACAGTCGGTGGAGATAATCAAACTCCCAATTCCGCAAACTCTGCGGGCATTCCTTGAGAATGCGATCCGCTTGGCTGAGGTTGTTCCCTTGCCAATACTGATGGGCGAGGTTGATGCGGTTGGAGTACAAACTCGCCTCGGCTCGCGTCAAGGCTTCCTCCGCCCGGCGTCGTTGTACCGCTTCGGCTTTCTGAGCCGTTTCCGCTGCCGCCCGGGCCATTTCCTTTTGATCCCGTTCAGCGACAGTCTTGGTCTGTTCGTCACGGGCGGCCGCCTCCGCCCGCGTCGCCCGCACCGCTTGCCAGGTGCTGACGGCCACGCCCGCCACGAGCAGCAGGGCGATCACCGCCGCCGTGGTCAGCCCGGCCCGATGCTGCCGCGCGAACTTCCGCAGCCGGTAGCGCGCGCTGGGCGGCGCCGCCAGCACCGGCTCCCCGGCCAGGTAGCGCTGAACGTCCATCGCGAAGCCGTTGGCCGTGTCGTAGCGCCGCGTGCGGTCCTTCTCGAGCGACTTCATCACGATCCAGTCCAGCTCGCCGCGCACCAGCTTCGTGAGCCGCGCCGGCTCCATCTGCCGGCCGGCGGCCAGCGACGGCAGCATGGTGCTGGAACTCAGCCGCGTGCTCGGCCGCGGCGGTTCTTCCTCGCGGATAATGCGCTTGATCTCCTCCCAGGCCGCTTCCTTGAAGCGCTGCTTCTCCAGCGGCGTCGTGCCGGTCAGCAGCTCGTAGAGCAGCACGCCCAGCGAATAAATGTCCGAGCGCGTGTCCACGTCGAGATTGTTGAGCTGCGCCTGCTCCGGCGACATGTACAGCGGCGTGCCCAGTACCGTCTCGTGGGCCGTGTGCAGGGTCCGCTCGGTCAG
>JANMSC010000447.1:0-2612 GCA_031388885.1 Gemmatimonadales bacterium
CTCGGCATTTTCCTGACTGGTGCGTATCAGGAGATCCTCGGCGACTTGCACAACCTGTTCGGCGACACCAACGCGGTGCACGTCCGGGTGAAGAATGGCGGCTACGAGATCACCGACCTGGTCCACGGCGATACCGTGACCGAAGTGCTGATGTACGTCCAGTTCCACGCCTCCGACCTGCTGGCCACGTTCCGGCGCAAAGTCGCGGCGCGCGCGGGCACGCTGTCACGTCAGGACGCGAACGGGTTCATTGCGGACTATGTGGCGGGGCTGGAGGGGTATACGTATCTGGAGGGGGATTTGCCGGAGTGACCTGCTGAAAGCAGGAGCCGTCAGCCGTTGGCCGTTGCGATCGTGAAGGCTCAGGACTTGACGCCATCACGGCCGTCAGGACACTTCCGGCAAACGGCTAACGGCTCTTCATCGGCACAAACTCCCGCTCCTCCGCCCCGGTATAAATCTGCCGCGGCCGCGCGATCTTCTGCTCCTTGTCGCCAATCATTTCTTCCCATTGTGCCAGCCAACCAGGCAGCCGGCCGAGGGCGAAGAGCACAGTGAAGAAGTCGGTGGGGTAGCCCATCGCCTGATAGATCAGCCCCGAGTAAAAATCGACGTTGGGGTAGAGCTTCCGCTTGATGAAGTACTCGTCCTGCAACGCGATCCGTTCGAGTTCGAGCGCGACCTCGAGTTTCGGGTTGAGGCCAGTCTGCGCGAAGACATCGTTGGCGACCTGCTTGATCAGCTTGGCGCGCGGGTCATATGACTTGTACACGCGGTGCCCGAATCCCATCAGGCGGTCGCCGCCGTTCTTCACGTCGTCGATGAACTTGGGGATCCGGTCCTTGGTGCCGATCTCGTCGAGCATGCGAAGCACGGCCTCATTGGCGCCGCCATGGAGCGGGCCGTAGAGCGCGGCGATGCCAGCCGAGACCGCCGAGAAGGGATCCACGCCCGAGGAGCCCACGGCGCGCACCGCGCTGGTCGAGCAGTTCTGCTCATGATCGGCGTGGAGGATGAAGAGGATCTCGAGGGCGCGCTGTAGCACCGGGTTCGGCTCGTGCTTGCCGCCGATGCTGAACGTCATGTTGACGAAGTTGCCGATGTAGTCGAGGTCGTTGCGCGGGAACTCGAATGGCAAGCCGCGTGAGTGGCGGAAACAGAACGCGGCGATGGTCGGCAGCTTGGCCATCAGCCGAATGCGCTGGACGCAACGGTTTTGCGGGTCTTCGATGTCCTTCGCGTCGGGATAGAATGTCGAGAGCGCACCGACCACGCCGAGGAGCATGCCCATTGGGTGCGCGTCGTAGCGGAACGCGCCGAGGAACTTGATGACGTTGGTGTGCACATAGGTGTGATACCGGATGTCATCGGTCCATTTGGCGAGTTGCGCCGCAGTGGGCAGCTCGCCTTCGTGCAGCAGCCACGCGACCTCGAGAAACGACGAGTGCTCCGCCACCTGTTCGATCGGGTAGCCACGGTAGCGGAGGATGCCCTTGTCGCCATCGATGTAGGTGATCGCGCTGCGACACGCCGCGGTATTCAGGAATGCGGGGTCGTAGGTCATCAGGCCGAAGTCGTCGGCCGAGGTCTTGATGCCGCGCAGGTCCATGGCGCGGATGGTGCCGTCGCTAACCGGGACGTCGTACGCCTGTCCGGTGCGATTGTCGGTGATCGAGAGGGTGTCGCTGGCCACCGTGTTCCCCTGGGGTCGAGTGTCTGCGGCATGCCGGAACCGGCAGGGCCAAAGATAGCGGACCGTTCGGTGCCTTGCGCCGCGGAGCCGCGGCACTTTCTTAGGCGCCATGACGAGCCCGCACTCCACCACTCCTTCTCTGGCGCAACGCCGTGAAGGGTTCCTGGTCGGCGCCGCCGTTGGCGCGTCGCTTGCGGCGGCAACGGCGCATGCCCTGGACGTCGATGCGGTCCGCGCCGGGCTGGTTGACGGCGCGGTAGTGCCGGTGGCTCCGGCTGCCGGGCGGCACCGTGCTCCGGTCGCGCTGGCCGATGCGCTCCTTGAGGAACTCATTGGCGGTGGAGTTGACCTTCGGCGGCTGGCGCAGCGATGGGTTGCATGGCATCAAGCCGATGGACTCGATGCGGATCCCTGTCTGGACGAGGCGCTGACGCATCTCGCGACCTACGATGCGCCGCCGCTGGTGCTGACGGCCCCCGGTCTCGCGCCTTTGGCTGCGGCATTGCCCGCCGCGCTCACGTCGTCGTCACCGCAGGGGATGGTGGTCGGGGCGTTTCATGTCGCGCGCCTGCTCGATCCGAGCGAAGAGAGTGCGCTCACAACGGTCGCCGTGGTGGTGGCGGCGGCGCGGATGCTCGAGGGGCATCGCGACTTCATTGCCGACGTGCTCGCGGTGATGCGCGCCAATGACGCGCCGGCGTCGCTACTGGAAGCGATCGCGCGGGTGCCTCGCGATCCGAAAGCGCCGCCGGCGGTTCCGCTCGGTGACTCGGCGTCACCCACCGCTGCAGTGTCGTGGATTCTGTGGAACGTGCATCATCGTCCGCGCGGGGTGCAGCTGCTTGAGCAGATGGTGCTGGCGGGTGGGGTGTCGGTCACGGTCGGGGCAGTTCTCGGTGCGCTGATCGGGGCGCGGGAC
>JANMSC010000321.1:0-2320 GCA_031388885.1 Gemmatimonadales bacterium
GTACGAGGTCACGGCACCCTCGAAGTCGCGCTGTCGCTCGAGGGCGAGCCCCTCGTTCAGGTAGTCGAGCCGCTTGGGCTTGACCGCCTCATCCTCATCGAGGAGGATCCTCTTCCACCAGCTCATGCGCCCGCTGGGCGAACCGACACGTCAGACATTCCGGGTAAAGTAGGCCGCGCCGGGGAGCAGGGCAACGCAGCGCCGGCATGTTACCTTTTCGAATCCGCGCTGCTGCTCTCTCGCCCGCCGGAGGTCGTCGTGCCGCGCCAACGCCCCGCTCCGTCTCGCGATATTCTCGATGCCGACTGGCCATTCTTCGGCGAACTGTGCCGTGCGCTCGCCCTCAAGGTGGCCAGGAACTACGATCCTGACATCATCCTCGGCGTCGCCAAGGCCGGCGTGATCCCAGCCGCGATCATCGCCAGCATCCTCCAGCGCGAATTTGCCGCCGTGGTGATCGCCCGGCGCACCGCCGATGGCGATCCCGAGCTGCGAATCGGACCGCCGCCGTCAGTCCGTGGCCGACGCGTCCTGCTCGTGGACGAGACCTGCGATACGGGCGATACCCTGAAGCTGGCGCTCAACGAGGTGCGCGCGCTGCATCCGGCGGATGTGCGCACCGCGGTCTCATTTCGCACCGGCATGTGGCAACCGGATTTCCACGCGTTCGAGACCGACAAGGCGATCATCCTGCCGTGGGATCGTGAAGTGATCGAAGATGGTGAACTGGTGACGCGGCCCGACCTGCGCGCCTGGCTGGCGCGCCACGATCAGGCGGGAAGCTCCTCGGCCGCGTAGGCTTCGCGCCACGATCGTGCCGCGGCGAGCAGGTCGTACACCACCGCGAGTGACGCGCTCGACCCCGCCAGGAATCGGCAGGCATCATCGCCGCGGGAGCGGCATTCAACTTCCAGCACACCGATCGGTGCACCAGCCTGTGCCGTGAGGAATGCGGCGAGGCAGCCGCACGAGAAGTGACACGCGGGGTGCGCGGCTCCGCCCGGTTCCGCCTCCGCCCATTCGCCCGCCTCGAGCAGCAGCGCGCGCGAGCCCACCAGCGTTGCGGTCAGGGAACCCCAGCCCAGGTCGATGCAGAGTTCGTCGAGCAACGGGCCGAACCAGCGCACGTCGAGTCGACGCGCATCATCAAGCCCGGTTCGCTCGGCGACGCGATTGCGCCACCGCTCGAAAAACGCCTCCCCAGTGGCAAAGCCGGCCTCCTGAAGGAGGCGCGCCGCGACGCCTTCGCCTGACGCGTCGAGGCGGTGGCGGAGGCGGTGCAGGGATGTTGGAGCTATCGCGAAAATCGGCATCGAGAGTCGTCGTGCGAGGGGAGGCCAACCTAGGCCGTCGGACCAACGCGCCGCAAGAGCTCGGCTTCATCGATCACGTCGACACCCAATCTACGCGCGGTGTCGAGCTTGCTGCCCGCGTCGTCGCCCGCGACCACGACCGTCGTCTTCTTGCTGACCGACGACGCGAGCTTCGCGCCCGCCTGCTCAACCAGCGCACCCGCTGCGCTACGGCTTAATGTGGGCAGCGTCCCGGTGAGGACCCAGGTCTGACCAGCGAGCGCGCCGCCAGTGACCGTTGGACGCTCTGCGATCGTGTTGAGGCCCCGCTCCATCAATCGATCGAGGAGCGCCCGGCTCGCGTCGTCGTCCACATACGCCCGGGTAGCGCGCGCGATCGTCGGCCCGACCCCATCGACCGCCGCAATCATTCCTTCGTCGGCCGCACGCAGCGCCGCGAGCGAGCCGAAGTGCCGCGCCAACGCGATCGCGACGGTGCGTCCGACGTGGCGAATCCCGAGCCCGAACAGGAGTGACGCAAGTGGTTGCGCGCGGGACGCATCGATCGCCGCCACAAGTTGCGTCGCCGACTGGGTGGCGAACCGGTCGAGGTCGACGAGCTGCTCCGGGCGCAGGTCGTACAGGTCGGCCACGTCGTGGACGAGGCCGGCATCGAGGAATTGCCGCACCCGCTCGTCGCCGAGCCCACGGATGTCCATCGCGGCCCGCGATGCGAAGTGAACGATTCCCTCGAACGCTCGGCCCGAACACGCCGGATTCGGGCAGTAGCGCATGACTTCCTCGGGGTCGCGCACCGCATCGGTGCCGCACGCGGGGCACTGCGCGGGTGGCACAAAGACTCGTTCCCGGCCATCACGTAGCGATATCACGGGGCCGACTACACGCGGAATCACCTCACCGGCACGAATGATCTCGACGTGGTCGCCAATGCGAATGTCCTTCTGCGCGACGTTGTCATCGTTGTGCAGCGTGGCGCTCGAGATGGTCACGCCACCGAGCTCGACCGG